>PXDE01000066.1 GCA_003566475.1 PVC group bacterium
GGTCACCTCGTGGGCACGGAGGATGTCGAGGGCCTGCTCGCAGGCGGCCTCGGGGACGATGACCACCATCCGCCCCTCGTTGGCCACATAGGCCGGGTCGAGCCCGAGGATCTCGCAGACCCCGCGCACCGCGTCGTCCAACGGGATGTCGCGCTGGCGGAGGCGGATCCCGACTCCGGCCTGACGGGCCATCTCGATGAGCGCCGTGGCCAGCCCGCCCCGGGTGAGGTCGCGCAAGGAATGAACCTCGACCCCGGCCGCGAACAGGGCCTGCACCGGAGCGGCCAGGGAGGCGCAGTCGCTGACCAGATCCGACTCGAACTCCAGCCCCTCGCGGGCGGCCATGATGGCCGTGCCGTGCCGTCCGATGTCGCCGGACAGGATCACCGCATCGCCCGGCCGCATCCGGGCCGGACGGGGCGGGTCGTCGGTCAGGAGCACCCCGATCCCGGCTGTGTTGAGATAGATCCCGTCGCCCCGACCCCGGTCCACCACCTTGGTGTCGCCGGTGACCACCCGCACCCCGGACTGGGCGGCGGCGGCGCGGAGATCGTCCACCACCCGCTCCAGGTCGGCCAGGGGGAACCCCTCCTCGAGGATCATGCCCACGCTGAGAGCGACCGGGCGGGCGCCGCACATGGAAAGGTCGTTGACCGTGCCGTGCGCGGCCAGGGTGCCGATGCTCCCGCCGGGAAAGAAGACGGGCTTCACCACGTAGGAGTCGGTAGTGAAGGCCAGACGGGTTCCATCCAGGTCGAGCACCGCCCCGTCGCCCAGCTCGGCCAGCGCGGAGTCGCCGAAGGCGGGGACGAACAGGCGCTCGATGAGATCGAGGGTCATCCGCCCGCCGCCACCATGGGCCATCTGCACGGTGCGGTGGGAGGATCCGGGCACGGGGCAGGCCGGGCCGTCGGCCAGGGAGGGGCTCATGGGGCGGCGGCCTCGTCGCGCCGGTAGCGGTAGTAGGCCGAGCACGCGCCCTCGGTGGACACCATGGTCGCGCCCAGGGGATGCTCGGGGGTGCAGCGGGTGCCGAAGGCCGGGCACTCGGGGGGCTTTTTCAGGCCCTGGAGGATGAGCCCGCTGATGCATTCCGGCGACTCGCGGGGGGCGATGCCGCCCACGTCGAACTTCCGCTCGGCGTCGAAGGCCTCGTACCCGGGGCGCAGCCCGAGCCCGCTGGCCGGGATGGGGCCGATGCCCCGCCAGGCCCGGGGCACCACCCGGAACACCCGCTCGATCAGCGCCTGGGCCGGGCGGTTCCCGGGCTCGCTCACCGTCCGCGCGTACTGGTTCTCGACCTCGGCCCGGCCCTCCTCGAGCTGCTTCAGGCACATGTGGATGCCCTGGAGCAGATCCAGCGGCTCAAAGCCGGTAACCACGATGGGCACCCGATATTTCGCGGCGAGCGGCGGATACTCGTGGTAGCCCATCACCGAGCACACATGCCCGGCGGCCAGGAACCCCTGAACCCGGTTGTCCGGCGAGGACAGCACCGCCTCCATGGCCGGGGGGACCAGCACGTGGGAGACGAGGATGGAGAAGTTGGCGAGGCCCTGCCGACGGGCCTGCTCGACGGCCATGGCGTTGGCGGGGGCGGTGGTCTCGAAGCCGACGGCGAAGAACACCACCTCGCGGTCGGGGTGCCGGGCAGCCAACTTCACCGCGTCGAGAGGGGAATAGACGATCCGCACGTCGTGGCCCTCGGACTTCACCGTGAGCAGGTCCTTCTCGCTGCCCGGCACCCGCAGCATGTCGCCGAAGGAGCAGAACACGACCCCCGGCGCGGCCGCGATGGCCAGCGCCTTGTCGATGAGCTCGAGCGGCGTCACGCACACCGGGCAGCCGGGGCCGTGGACCAAGGTCACCTCCGGCGGCAGCAGCTCGTCGAGACCGAACCGGACGATGGCATGGGTCTGCCCTCCGCATACCTCCATGAGGGTCCAGGGCCGGGTGACGGTCCGGGCGATCCGGGCGGCGACCTGGCGGGCGGCCTCCGGATCGCGGTACTCGTCGAGGTACTTCATCACCGTTCAACTAGGCGGGCGCCGTCGCCGACCGGTAGCGCCCGGGCGGCTCCTTCACCTCCGGAACCTCATCTCCGGGTTCGGGCGGCCGCGCGAACAGCGGGGCGAGGTCGAGCCGGAGGTCCGGGAAGGCCGGGCTGGCCAGCGGTTCGGCCTGCACCAGCACGGCGTGGCGGCGGTAGGCGGCGCCGTCGAGCACGAACACCTCGAGGCACGGCGGGAACGGGGTCACCAGGCACACCTCCCGGACACCGGCCCGGGCGTAGAGATCCATCTTCGGTCCGCGGTCGCGCGGGCCGGAGGAGGGCGACAGGATCTCGATCACCAGGGTCGGAGCGCCATCGATATGGGAGGGCCGGATCTTCTCCGGCTCGCACACCACGGCCAGATCGGGCTGCACCACATCGGTCTCGGAAAGCTTGACGTCGATCGGGGACACGAAGGGCTCGCAGGGCCGGTCGCGGAAGTGGTCCAGAAGCTGGGCTCCCAGATCGAGCTGGATCCTTTGATGCCTCACCGACGGTCCCGGAGACATCGCGTAGGCCTCGCCGTCGATCAGCTCCCAGCGCTGATCATCGGGCCAGGACCGGTAGTCGTCCCAGGTATAGGGAAGGTGCCGCGCGGCGGAGGTCTGGCTCATGGCAGTAGCGTAAGCGGGGGGAGAGAAACGGTCAATGCCGACGGGTCAGTGCTGCAGCCGCTTCAGCCGGGCGAACTCGCCGTCGAGGGCGAGCAGATCCTCGGCCGGGCCCAGCTCGACCAGGCGGCCCGCTTTGAACACGGCGATGCGGTGGGCGTGGCGGATGGTGCTGAGCCGGTGGGCCACGATGAAGGTGGTGCGGCCTTCGAGCAGGCGGTGGATGGCCTCCTGCACCTCGGCCTCGGAAACCACATCGAGGGCACTGGTGGCCTCGTCGAGGATCACCACCCGGGGATCGCGGATGAAGGCCCGGGCGATGGAGATGCGCTGGCGCTGGCCCCCGGACAGCCGCCCTCCGTGCTCGCCGAGGGCGGTGTCGAGGCCATCCGGCAACCCCGCCACCACCGACCGGAGATTGGCCAGGTCGATGGCCGCCTGGACACGCTCCTCGCCGACCCCGGGCAGACCGTAGGTGATGTTCTCGCGCACGGTGCCCGAGAACAGGAGGGTCTGCTGGGGCACCACCGCGAGCCGACGCCGGTACTGACGCAGGTCCAGGCCCGCCATGTCCTCGCCGTCGAGCAGGATCCGGCCCCGGGTGGGGCGCCGGAACCCGATGACCAGATTCATGAGCGTGCTCTTGCCCGACCCGCTTTCCCCCACCACGGCCAGACACTCCCCGGCCGCGACGTCCAGATCGAGCCCCTCGAGGGCGGGCGCCCGGCCCTCCTCGTAGGCGAAGCCCACGTCCTCGAAGGAGAACCGCCCGCGCACCTCGGGCACCGGCCGCTTGTGCTCGTTGACCTCGAGGTCCGGGCATTCCAGCACCTCGCCCATGGACCGCAGGGACTCGAACCCCTGGGCGAGCTGGGGATAGACCGCGAGCAGCCCGCCCACCGCCCCCAGCACCATGCCGAAGTAGGTCTGGTACATCACCAGGTCGCCCACCGGCATCCGGCCCGTCCACACGAACCAGCCGGTGACGGCCAGACACAGGAGCTGGGCGATCTGGAAGGTGACCCAGTGCGAGGACATGAACCAGGCCTGGAGGACATCCAGCGACAGGCCGCGCCTCCGGACTTCATCCAGCTCCTGCGACATCCGGTCCACCTCCGTGTGCTCCACCCCGTGGGCCCGGGTGACCGGGATCATCTCCACCATCTCGGTGACCGCCGAGGCCATCTGCTCGACCTGGCGGCGGTAGGTCTGGTTGAGTTCGCGCATCCGCCGCTTGTAGAGGTGGCGGATGCCCTGGGCCAGGGGCACCCCGACCAGGAACAGCAGGGTCATCCACGGCTCCCGGCGCAGGGAGACCACCACCGCGAAGCCGATGGTGAGCACCCCGTTGAGAACGGTGTTGATCAGTTGCTTGCTCAGGATCTCCACCGCCTCGGCGTCGCGCAGGACCTTGGCCTGGATCCGGCCCGAATGCATGCGGTCGTGGAAGGCCATGGACAACTGCTGCAGGCGGACCACCAGCGACATGCGCAGCGCGGCCTCCACCGAGCGCAGGACCAGGCTGAGCTGGCGGGTGTACCACACATGGACGGGGATGTTCTGGAGGATCAGCACCGACATGACCACCGCGTTGCGGATGATCCGGGCCGCCGCGTCGGAAGGCCGGCCGGTGAGGACATTGATCACGCTGGCCATGACGATGGGGAGCACCCAGGTCGGCGAATGCTTCACCACGTAGAGCATCACCGCTCCGACGAGCCGCAGGCGATGCCCGCGGTACAGGCTCCACAGGGTCCGCCACGGACTGTGGCCGCGATAGCGGTATTCGAGCGGGGTGGGTCGGATGGCGGGCGGGTTCATCGGGGGATGGGGTCAGGCGTCGGAGAAGGCCGCTGAACCGCGGGGCTCAGCCGGATGAGGGGAGAGACGGCTGGCGCGATCCGGGATACGCGATGCGGGATGCGGGATGCGGGAAAACCGAAGATTGACCCTACTACGCTCCGCAGCGGAGCTACGTAGGGCAAGCTGATGAAGGCAAATTGACGAAGTGCGGGGCGACCTTCCCCGTGGCCCGGGGGGGTCTCCCGCCGGGTCTCTGGGACCCGTTGGGTGGAGGGGAGTCTTTCCGAGGCCGACGGCTTTTCCTGGGGCAGGGCACGGGGGCAGGCGCCCCCGTGCCACGTCGGAGCCATCCTGTTGGTAAGCAGTGGTTTGTGGGTAATCGCGTGCGATGGTGTCTCCGAGCAGGCGTTGGGAGGAAGCCAGAACGTCGGGACATGCTGCGGCTCCACAGTTCCCTCATCCACCCACCCATCCATCCATCCCCCACCGATCAATCTCCTGAACCCTGAACCCTGAACACGGCCACCCTACCCCTCGGCCCACGTCCTCATCAGCCGCAATGCTTCCGGGAGTTCACCCGCCTCGTCCTCGACCTTGCCTTCAAAGGAGACTCGACCTTCGTATCCCTGGTCCCGCAAGGCGGCGAAGAAGCCGGCGAGTTGGTCGCAGGGCTCGGCTCCGGGAGTTCGGCGGCCGGGCACCGTGGCCACATGGGCATGGACGATGAGGTCGGCGTTATCCTCGACCGCCGACCAGGGCTCGCCGTCCATCATCATGTGGTAGGCGTCGGCCAACAGCCGGAAGCCGGGGTGGTTCACCTCGCGCACGATGGCCGCGCCGTCGGAGACCGAGTTGAGGAGGTTGCACTCCTTGCGGTTGAGCGGCTCGAGGGCCAGGGTCACCCCCGCCTCGGCCGCCCAGGGGGCGACGCGGGCGGCGAAGGCGGTGAACTGACGCCGTGCCTCGGCGGGGTCGAACCCCTCGGCTACCCGCCGCGCCCCGCCGGAGCCGAACACGATGATCCCGATCCCGGCCTCCCGGGCCCGCCCGAACACCGTCCGCACATAGGTGTCGAGCGCCTCCACATTCACCGAGGGCCCCACCACCGGATAGTGCTTGGGCAGGAAGCAGTTCACCGCCGGCATGGGCAGGGGCAGATCCCGGAGCCGGGCCCGCGCCTCCGCGAACACCGCCTCGGGCTGCCCCGGGGCGAGCACTCCGCCCACCGTGCCTTCCAGAAAGTCGAATCCGGCCGCCTTGGCCGCCTCCGCCCGCTCCCATCCGCCGCATACGCCCAGGTCCATCCCGATCTCCCTTTCGTTGCCGGGCCCGCTCTGCCATACTGGCCCGTTATGAAAACCGCCTATCGCCTCCGCGCCTTGTTGCTGGTCGGGCTCGCCGTGGGGCGGACCCTGCCCGCGAACGCGGATCTGGAGGCCATCCGAAACGACCTTTATGACGCATGGCGTCAGCGCGTGGAAGCGGATTCCGAACGCGCGCCCGCCCTGGACCTCAGCCTGAACCTGGACCGCGGCCCCATGGGCCGGCCCCTGCGGATGACCCTCCGGCGCCGGGGCGAGACCTGGCATGTCGGCGAGGTGACCGCCCTGCGGGGCGGGGTCGAGGTGTCTGACATGGACGCCTCCGGCCTGATCGCGGCCGCCGGTTCGCTGCGCGGCACGCTCCGGATCCGCTGGGCCCCCGAGGCCGTCCCCGGCTGGCAGGACCGGCGGCCCGGCGCCCGGCTCGCCGACGGCGATGCCTGGGAACAGACCTATGCGCTGGAGGAAGCCGGGGCAGAGGGAAAGGACGGGCTGACCGGCGCCTATCTCAGCTCTGGAAGCCGCGGCACCTGGCGGGGAACCTTCACGGCCACCGTGCATTCCGCCTGGGTTCCGGCCGGGCTTCCCGAAGTCGAGGAGACCGACCCCGCCCTGCGGGCGGCCGAGCTGGCGGGTCAGATCCGGGGACTGGCCCTCGCCCTGCGGGCCTACCCCATGGATCTCGACCGCGCCCTCGATCTGGTCGGGGTCACTGCGCCCGCCGACCCGTCCGCCGCCGGGCTGCTGGCCGCGCTGACGGCATGGGCCTCGCTCGCCGCCCAGGAACCTCCCACCGCGCCGCCGCCGGTTCCGGAGTCGTTCGGTCCCTTCTTCGGCCGGGCGGCGGAGTCGGGCTGGGAGCGGCCCGACGGGTGGGAGGTCATCGGCCCCTTCTCCGCACCGTCGGTCACCGATGACCTCGGCATTCCGCCGCGCCTCGCGCCGGAGGCGGCCACCGGCTGGCTGCGGACCCGGACCCTCAGCGGCGGCGCCCGCGACAGCGCGGAGACGGTCGAGGACACCGCCCCCTGGATGGCGGCGGCGCGGGCCGAGACCGAGATCCGCCTGCCCCCGGTGCCGGAGACCGCCGCCGGTCGCATGAGGGATTTCGACTGGTACGCCCGCTCCACGATCCGCCGCGAGGCGGCCGGACCGGTCTGGCTGGGCCTGCGCGTCCGCGACGAGGGCGCGGTCTGGGTGAACCGCCGCCTGGTCTGGACCTCGGCCCTCCGACCCAACCCGGTCGATACGGCGGTGATCCCGGTGGATCTGGACGCGGGTGAGAACCATGTGCTCGTCCGGGTGCGCGGCACCATGGACGGGGCGGGCCGGCACCTGGGGCAGATCGACTGGTTCGAGGGCTGGCGCGAGGACAAGCCCCGCGGCGCGGCGGATCTCACCGGCTTCGACCTCGCTTTCTCGACCCAGGCCCCTGCCCCCAAGTCCGGCCCTCTGCCTCAGTCCGGTGCCGCTCCCCCTCCAGTCCGCGTGCCCGACGCCGATCCTCCCCTGGCTTTCGACCTCGACCAGGGTGTCAACGTGGCCTGGAGCACGCCCCTGACTCGGGGCGTGGGCGCTCCGGTTCTGCACGACGGCCTCCTCTACGTCACCTCCGAGCCCGACCGCATCCAGGCCGTGGATGCCGCCACCGGGGCCGTCCGCTGGACCTGGGCGGCCCATCCTGACTCCGATATCTCGACCGAGGGATTCCGCGCCAGGCATCCCCCGGTGGTTACCGCCGACCGGGTGCTCGTCGCCTTCGGCACCGGCGTGGCCGCCGCCCTCCATCCCGCCACCGGCGATCTGCTATGGCGTACCGACGTGCCCGAATGGAACCACCCCAACCTCGGCCCCGCCCAATGGGCCGCCCCCGAGAACCTGTTCCTGGTCATGGACGAAGTCCGCGTCCGGCGCGGACAGTCCGGGCCGCAGGGGTTCCGGATCACCGCCCTCAACGCGGCCACCGGCGCCCTGCGGTGGACGGCCGGACCCGACCCCGAGTTCGGACCCGGAATCGCCGTCGCCACCTTCGGCGACCGGAGCGTGGTGGTGACTTCCGAAGGCTGCCTGCTCGACGCCCGCACTGGCGAGGTCGCCCATCGTGGCCTGACCCGCATCGAGCACGTCAAGGCCCCGCCGGTGGCCGAGGACGGGGTGGCCCTGTTCACCTCGTTCATCGGCCAGGAGGCGGTGCGGATCTGGGTGGACGAGGCGGGCCGGATCGGGGCGCGTCACCTCTGGCAGGCCCGCCGGGTGGCCGGCCGGGGCCAGGCCCGCACCGTGGACCAGTACGGCCCCAGCCACTGGTTCCGCGAGCCGCTGGTGGACGGCGGCCGGTTCTACCTCATGCGCTACGACACCGCCCACGTGCCCCAGCACTATCCCCTGCCCTGGATCCAGCTCGACACCTACGACGCCGAGGACGGCGCCTACCTGCACCGGGTGCGGGCGCTGTTCCGCGAGGCCCTCCATCCCGCCGTGCCCCCGGCCCGGATCGGGCCCTATCTCCTGACCCTGGACGCCGGCCGCCCCGTGCCCGGCTTCCATGCCACTACTGAGTACGCGCAGATCGGCTGGGTCAACCCCGACCCCGTGCCCCACCTCGTGGCCCGCCAGCGCATTCCCCACATCCGCGCCGCCCCCGCCGCCGACGCCGAACGCCTCTACCTCCGGTTCGAGGATCGCCTCGTCGCCCTCGCCCGCACCGAGGCCGGGCGCGAGCTGGAGCGGCGCCTGCTCGTCGACACCGTGTTCACCGAGGTCGGCGACCGACCCCAGCTCCGGGATCTGCCCACCCTGACCCCATGGGACGGCTTCGAGCTCGGCGACGGGGACGCCGTCACCCGCCTCGAGGGCGGGTTCTTCCGGGGGAGCTGGCTCGCGGTCGGCCCCTTCCCCGCCGACGGGCCCGAGCAGCCGCCCGACCTCGCGGCGGCCACCCGGCCCCGAGCCGGCGCCGCCCCGGCCGAGGGCTGGCCCGAGGCCCGGCGGCTCGACCCCCGGTTCCTGCGCGACGGCCACGGGCTCGACGTCATGGCCGTGGCCGAGGGCAGCCCCCGCACCCGGTGGTGGTACTTCACCGTGCTCGACGCCCGCGAGGAGCAGGTGCTGCGGCTGAGCCAGCGCAGCTCGGGGGTCGAGATGTGGATGGGAGGCCGGGCCATGGCCGACGGCGACGAGGTCCGCGTCCCCATCGGCCCCGTCCCCGTCTGGATCCGCGTCGATCTGTTCCGACTCCCTGGCTTCATGAGAAATCTGGTGGTCGCCCCCACGTTCCGCATCCTCGAGGATCCGGAGCAGGCGGTGGCCGCCTGGACCGACCGCATCCGCATCTATCAACACGAACTCGGCCTCATCGCCGAAGCCGCCGACACCCGCGAGGGCCGGATGGCCGCGACGTGGCTCAAGGAAATCCAGGAATGACCGAGACCCAGGTTCTGATCAAAGACTTCGAACAGGCCGAACTCCAGTCCACCACCCGTCCCGCCGACCCGCTCCCGCCCGACGGCGTGGAGGGGCGCACCCTGCGCACCCTGGTCAGCGCGGGCACCGAGCTCAACATCTACCTCGGCCACTATCACCGTATGGGCGCGGGCTTCGGCAAGCTGCCCTTCGTGCCCGGCTACGCGGCCGTGTTCGAGGTCGAGGCGGTGGGGGGCGAGGTCACCGACCTCAAGCCCGGCGACCTCGCCTACGGCATGGGTCCCCACCGGTCCTGGCAGCGCATGGAGCGGGCGTCGGTCCTGCCCGTCCCCGAGGGCCTGGCCCCCGAGGTGGCCGCCCATGTGCGGATGATGAACATCGGGCTCACCGCCCTCTCCACCGCCAAGAGCCCGCCGCCCAGCCGGGTGGCCGTGGCCGGCCTGGGGCCGGTGGGCCTGCTGGCCGCCCAGATCTTCCGCCGCTGCGGGTACGAGGTGCTGGCCACCGATCCCGTGGAGTCCCGGCGCGACCTCGCCACCACCTACGGCATCGGGACGTGCCCGTCCTTCGCCGACGCCCCGGCAGACTGGCAAGGCGCCGTACGACTGTTCCTCGAATGCGCGGGGCACGAGGACGCGCTGGTCGGGGGGATCCCGCTGCTGGCCGCCGGGGGCGAGGCGGTGCTGCTCGGGGTGCCCATGGTGGCCCGGACCGACCGGAAGATGCAGGAGCTCACCAACCTCATCTTCCGCCAGCGCATCACCGTGCGCGGGGGGTCGGAGTGGCAGATCGACCGGTTCCCGGACAAGTTCCATCACCCCAGCAACTTCACCAACATGGCGGCCGGCCTGCGCTGGCTGGCCGACGGCTCCGTCCGGGTGGACGGTGCCTACGCCCTGCGCTCCCCGTCCGACATCCAGTCCATCTACCAGGATCTCCTCCACCGCCGGGCCGAGGCTCTTTCGCTGATCCTCGACTGGACCTGATCGGGCCGGGGCGAAACCGGGAAGAGGAACCACGAATCGACACGAATAAACACGAAAGGGGAGGAGGCAGAACCAGGCCAGGTAGAGCTTGGCCAGGCTCGTCTCTACTCCTCCCCATGGGGTCAGCCAGGAATGGCCGACCTACTGGCGACGGGGCATCGGTCCGCAGCCCGGAGCGAGGCCCACCTCGCCGACGGACGAGTCCGGGAAGGTCTGGGCGTAGAATCGCGCGGCCTCCTCGGCCCCGCCATCGTACCAGAGGCAGACGGTGTTCTTCGCGGGTGTGACCATGTCAGTCCTCCATGAGGGTGGTGATGGGTTGTCCGATGCCGGAATCGAAGGAACGTCGAAGCATGGGCAGCGCAGGGCTTCCAGCATGCGGAGGATCTGCGAACCTCGGCCTCGGTGCGGGTGGAGTCAAGCGGTTCCTTGCCGGAGTTCCGCGTTCACGCGGACAGCCGGGGGAGCGGGCTTCAGCCCCGACCTCGCGGCGGCCGGTTTTGGCGGGTTGGTCTCTCCGACCCCTCCGGCGCTTAAGCGCCGGGTCAGGCTTCCGCATGAATGCGGAACTCCGGCATGGTCGCCGCCGGGGGTGGCACGGGATGGCCCGGACCATGCCCGAGCCAGGCGTGGACGGAAAAAGGATGCCGCATCGAGGTTCCCCGCCTTCCGCACCCCGGCCCGCCTGGTCTGGCGCAGGCCCCGGCCGAGGCCGGCCGGGGCCACGGAGGGGGAGGGCCTGGGGAGTCGGCGGCATGCGGTCGAAAGGCTCTGCGGTCGGGCGCGGGCTCAGGAGCGTCCCGGCGTTCTCGCTGCGGACGGAGGCGCGGTTCAACTCAGGTCAAGGCGGGAGAATGGGATTTGGAGGCGGGTCGGGACCGACCAGCCTCCGCCATTCGGATTCGAGGTTGTCGGCGGAGATGAACTGGGCCGTGCCGTTCAGTCTGATCACCACCGCTCCCCGACGGCCGAAGGGTCGCTGCCTTGAAAGCTGGGGCGGATCGGCCAGGGTGGGCTGGACCAGGTTGCGCGTGATGAGTAGGGGCAGGTTCGGCGGGGAGGAGTGGAAGTCCAGCCCGGTCACGATCCGCCAGGCGTTGTTCTCGCTACGGAGGGGATCGGCGGTGGAGACCGGCCCTTCCGCAGGCCGGACCCCTCTTGGCGCGAAGTAGGATTTATCCCACCCCAGATCGCGTTCGACCGCGAGGCGGGTCAGAAATTCCGCCGTGGTGGCCTCGTCGCCGGGCATGATCGCTATGGCCGGTTGGGGCTCGCCGTCTGATGCGGGCCATTGCGGCCTCTCGATGGCGTCCTTGATCCTAGTCCCGGCAGTTGGCGGTCTTTAGTCAACGCAACCTGCTTTATCTAAGCATGTTGCGCCTCAGTGCGCCCGCACCTTTTTGGTGCGCGACGCAACGGCTCGCCCTATACTCCTGAAGTCACCAAACACCAGGAGGACATGATGGGCGACACCGTTGCGTCTGTGGATGAGTCTGGCCGGGAGGAGCGGGGGATTCAAGCCGGGAGTGAATGCCTCCGGGCGGAGGTTCTGGGGGCCCGCTACGAGGTGGAGTGGGACGAGGAGGCGAACGTGACGCCCGTCGGGCCGCTGGTGTTCGTGGCGCAGTACCTCGGCGCCGGGGGGCTGATGGACCGCCTGTGCGAGGGGGTTCCGCTGCGCTACCGCAGCCCCAACGCGCCCAAGGACCGCGACGTGCTGGGCACGGCGGTGCTCTCCGTGCTCCAGGGCCACTGCCGCTACGCCCATGCCAATCAGCTGCGCAACGACCGGGTGGGGGCGCGGCTGCTGGGGATGACCAAGGTGGTCTCCGAGGACAGCCTGCGGCACGCGTTCCTGCGCGGGGAGGAGGCGGAGTGGGACGCCTGGCTGCGGAAGCAGGAGCGGGCGGTGTGGGAGCCGCTGCTCTCCGAGCCGTACATCCTCGACATCGACAGCTCGGTGAAGCCGCTGTACGGCCACCAGGAGGGGGCCGAGGCCGGCTACAACCCGAAGAAGCCCGGACGCCCCAGCCACAACCTCCACACCTATTTCATCGGGTCGCTGCGGGTGGTGCTGGGCGTGGACGTGCTGCCGGGCAAGGAGCATGCGGGGGGCCACGGGATGCCGGGGCTGTGGAGCATCCTCGACGGCCTGCCCGCGGGCTGCCGCCCCGACCTGGTCCGGGGGGACATCGGCTACGGCAACGAGAAGGTCATGGTCCAGGCCGAGGAGCGGGGCCAGCCCTATCTGTTCCGCCTGCGCCGGACCGTCCGGGTCCGCGGCCTGCTGGCCGACCTGGAGCGGGCGTCGGGAGCGTGGTCGGACGCGGGGGACGGATGGGAGGGCTGCGAGGCCCGCCTGCGGCTGGACGGCTGGTCGCGGGAGCGGCGGTGCGTGGCCCTGCGCCGGCCCGCGCGCCGGGGCCGGGACGCGAAGGCGCCGGACGCGGGGCGGCAGCCCGCCCTCGGGTTCGCCGAGGTCGTGTCCTCGGGGCCGGACTACGAGTACACCGTGCTGGTGACCGGGGGCCTGGACCTGCCCGCGGAGCCGCTGGGAAGGCTCTACCGGGAGCGGGCCGACTGCGAGAACGTCTTCGACGAGATCAAGAACCAGTGGGGCTGGGGCGGCTACACGACCCGGGATCTGAGGCGCTGCCGGATCACCGCCCGGCTGGTCGCCCTGGTCTACAACTGGTGGAACATCTTCGCCCGGCTGGCCCGGCCCGACCGCCATCTCGAGGCCGTCACCTCCCGTCCGATGCTCCTCCAGGCGGTGGGCCGGCTCGCGCGCACCGGCCGCCGGAACATCCTCCGGCTCACATCGACCCACGCCAGGTCCGACGATATCCGGGTCGCCCTCACCAGGATAGGCCGGTTCCTCGACGACCTCGGCCGAACTGCGGAGCAGTTGAGCCCGGAGCGGAAGTGGGCCGCGATCCTGACCGCCGCGTTCATGAAATGGCTGAACGGAAGACGCCTCGCACCCCTGTCCGAGGGCGACCAATGGCTCATCCCGCTCCTAAGCGGATAGGTCAACTGCCGTTTTTAGGTTGATGGCCTGCCCGCTGCTGATGGCCTGCCATTGAGGATCCGCCAGGAGCGACCCGAGCACGAGTTCGCCCAGAACGGGCCGGAGGAGACCCCCTGCGAGGACGCCGATCAGGGTGAGGGCACCCAGTACGATGGCGGCGACGCGGCAGCGGCGCAGCCACCTGCGGGATGCGGAGGAAGGGATCCGGGCGGAGCGTGGCGAGCCCGTCACCGCCTCGGAGGCGGCGCGGTGGCTGCCAGATGCGGGCCGCACCTTCATAGCGTAGGAACCTCGGCTTCGGGGGGGTGGGAGTCAAGCGGCTCCTCGCCGGAGTTCCGCGTTCACGCGGACAGCCGGGGGAGCGGGCTTCAGCCCCGACCTTGCGTAGGCCGCTTCTGGCGGGTGGGTCTCCCCGACCCATCGGGGGGCTCAAGCGCCGGGTCTGGCTTCCGCATGAATGCGGAACTCTGGCATGGTCGCAGGCCCGGCGTGGCACGGAGAGAGGGTCGGCCTTTCCGTAGGTCGGGCATTCCTGCGTGCCGGGGCGTAGCGTCTGCGCGAAGCCTGGCCTGACCCTCACGCCTGGCCCGACCTGAGACCGGCTGCCCCGCAGCGCGACGGGGCCTCTCGGAAATCCCACGATCCAGGCTCGCCTCTGCTCGTTCCCATGTGGGTCAGCCAGGAATGGCCGACCTACTGGCGGGGGGCTTCGGTCGGTGGCCCGGGCCGGGCCCTGGTCCAGGTCGTGGACCGCAGGTCCGAGGCGGGACGAGCCTGGATCGGCGGAGAAAAAAGGGCGGTCGGCGTCGAAACGCGGCAAGGTTCTTGCTTCCGTAGATCCTGGAGGCGGGGTGGGCCTTGGGATTGGAGTCTGCGATGTCCTCCTCTCAGCTAGCCATCTCGACCTTCCCCTGGCGCGAGTCCGTGCTCGAGGCCGCTCTCGACGCCATCGCGCCGCTCGGGGTTCCGGCCGTGGAGCTGTACGGTCGGCTCCCCCACCTCAACGCCGACCCCCGGAGGGCCAGCGCGGAGACCCTGATGAAGGCGGCCACCACGCGGGGGCTCCGGTGGGCCGCCATGACCACCGTGGGCGGAGCCGCGTTTGTCGGCGAGGACACGGTGGCCGCCGAGGCGGAGCTGGCCCGGGTCACCGCCACCCTGGACCTGGCCCGGAGCCTGGGCGCGGACGTGATCCGCGTGTTCCGGGTCGGCCACGACCAGGACCGGGCCGAGCTGGCGGATCGGATGGCCCCCTGGTACCGGAAGGCCGCCGACCACGCCGAGGCGGTGGGCGTCCGGATGGCCGTCGAGAACCGCGGCGGTGGAATTTCCGGCGATCCAAAGGTCTGCGCGAAGGTCTTCCAGGCGGTGGGCTCCCCGAACTTCGGCATGCTCTACGACCCCTGCAACTACCTGACCATGGGCGGGGACTACCAGGACGCGCTCTACGCGCTTCGGGACCATATCGTCCACGTCCACCTCAAGGACGGCACCCGCGAGCCCGGGTCCGAGCAACGGACCATGCTGGGCGAGGGCGAGCTGGATCTGCGCTGGCTGGTGAAGCACCTGGCCAAAATCCGCTACGGCGGCTGGATCACCCTCGAATACGAGGCCGACAACGTGCCCCCCAAGGTCGGCCTGCCCGGCTGGATCGACGTGGCCCGGCGGCTCCTGGGCTAACCGTTTCTCCAAGGATTCTTGAACCGCGAATGAACGCTAATGGACGCGAATTCCGGAGTGGTGGACAGGCCGGAGGGCACTGACCGCTTCGTGGATGTGGATCCCAAGCGTCCGGAGCGTGGTTTCGCCTTGTCCCCATTGGCGTTCATTCGCGTCCATTCGCGGTTCCACGGCATGGGCCCGGCTAGCCATGGGTGGGCAGGCCGGCTTCCCGGAGCCCGTCCCAGGTCCATCCGGCGGGGGACGCGCCCCGGTCGACCAGGCGGCGCACCAGCTTAGCTACGAGATCGGCCTCGAGATTCACAGCCACCCCCGGGGCCCAGTCCGAGGCGATGGTCACCTGCATGGTGTGGGGGATCAGGTGGACCTCGAACCCGTCCGGGGTCAGCCGGGCCACGGTGAGGCTGATCCCGTCGCAGGCCACCGAGCCCTTGTGGACCAGGGCGTCGAGCACGGGGTCCGGGGCGCGGAGGGTCGCCCGCCAGTCGTCGCCGACCGGCCGGACCTCGGTGACCTCCCCCACGCCGTCGATATGGCCGCTGACCAGATGCCCGCCCAGGGGGTCGCCCCAGGCCAGGGCCGGTTCGAGGTTCACCCGGCTTCCGGCGGTCAGGCGGCCGAGGTTGGTGAGGTCGAGGGTCTCCTGAAGCAGGTCGAAGCTCAGGCGGGGTCCGTCCCGGCCCGCCACGGTGAGGCAGCACCCGTTGACGGCCAGGCTGTCCCCCAGGTCGTCGCCGGGCATCACCCCTTCCGGCACCTCGATCACCAGCCGTGCCCCGCCCCCCCGGGGACAGACCTCGCGCACCTCACCCATGGCCCTGACGATTCCTGTGAACATGCCCCCATCATAGGGACAGACCCGTCCAGACACAATAGGGACAGACCCTTGGACCCGCAAATGGACCCAACGCGGCCACCCGCCGCAACCAGGCAAACCACAGAAGTCTCAGCGGTTACGGAGGTTCGCAGGGGGATTGGGGACAGGTCTGGACGACGGAGCTGGCAGGGGACAGGTCTTCTGGAACGATATAGGGACAGGCCCTTGGCGGCTAGGGACAGACCCCTGTGAGCGGGGGCGGAGCTTGATGATCGTACAGATGTCGTGTATATGTTGAGCATGAAGATGATTCCATCCCGTCAGCTTGCCGCCCGGCCGGGGCAGGTGTGGGAGAGCCTGCTTGAGGAGGGGGCGGTGGTGATCACCAAGGACGGGGCGCCCCGCAGCATCATGGTGCCCACCAGCGACGCGACTCTGCTGGAGGATCTCCAGGATCTGGTGTTCGCCCGGGCGCGGCGGGCGGTGCGGGCGCTCCGCGAGGAGGCGGAGCGTCAGGGGACCGCTGGCCTGAGCATGGAGGAGATCGACCGCGAGATCGCGGCCGCCCGGCGGGACCGCTCCGCCGCCGGATAGCCATGCCGGTCTGGGTACTCGACACCAACGTGGTGGTCTCCGGCCTTCTGTCCACTCACGGCCCGCCGGGCCGGCTTGTGGATGCCGTACTTTCCCGGGCCCTTGCCCTGGCCTACGACGACCGTATCCGAGACGAGTACGTCCGGGTGACCCGTCGCCCCGCCTTTCGCATGGACCGGGAACGGCTGGAGGCGTTCTTCGCGGTCCTGCCTTTCCAGCATCATGTGTCCGCGCCGCCGTGGACGCATGGATCCTCGCCGGATCCCGAGGACACGAAGTTCCTGGAAGTCGCCGCCACGCAGGTTCCGCCCGTGCTGGTCACCGGGAACCTGCGTCATTTCCCGGACCTCGTCCGGGGTCCGGTGACCGTGCTGAGTCCGGCAGAGGCCTGGGGCATGCTGGCCCGGGCGCAGTGAGCCGTCCCCCATCAGCCGCGGTTCCAAGGAGGCCCATTCGATAACCCATTCCCGACCGGGCCTTCGTGAGAGCCGTCGAGCCTCATGGATTCGGAGTCGGTAAGAGCCGTCTTCGGACTCTCCGTCCACCGCCACGACAACAACCGTCCACCCGATCTTCCGCACTGCGAAGCTCCGCGACCTCCGCGACCTCTGTGTTCCAATGGGTTGCGGCACGCAGCCGTGCCGGGTCCATTCGCGGTTCCTCTTCATGGTTCCGCCAGGGCCACGCTTTCCCGAAGCATAGGAAACGGACGAGCGGAACCTTCCGCGTGGAAGGGGGAGCCGCAGGGACGTAGCGCCCAATTCCGATTGGGCGTCTTCCAGGGTCGCCTGCGGCTGAACGTCCCTGGCGATTCCTGCCCGCAGGCTCTGGCCTGGTGCCATTCGCGTGCATCCCCTCCCCCCGGCGTGTCGCGGCGCAGCCTGGCGGAGCTGGAAGGGGTGCCCGAAGGGCGGGGTGGGTTGGGCGTACTTTCGCGGTTCCTCCTTCCGAATCAACCGCAGATCGATCCGCAGGTCCGGGCCACGGGGCGCGGTGCGGAAGATGCGGAAGCCGGGGGCGGTGGCGAGGGGCCAGCCGCCCGCCACGGCCCGAAGGGCGAGGGCTCAGCGTCGACTGCGGCGAAGGCGCAGGACGGCGAACGCGCCCGCGACGGCAAGGAGGAGGGAGGACGGTTCGGGGATGACCGCCACGGGATCCTCGGCCACGGTGAACGGCGTCACCGACTCCCAGGTGGTGCCCAAACGGATCTCGTCGAAGATGAAGGACGTGTCGGTGGCGTTCATGCTCGCCACCATCTGCAGGAACAGAATTTGGTCGAGGTTGGAGTTCCCAGCTACATAATCGGAAATGAAGGTGGCGTCCGGCGTCCCCTGGACGCTCAAATCGCTGAGGCCTGAGAAGGGATCAAACCAGAGATCGACAAACCTGCCCGAGCCGTCTTCGCGGAACAGGGCCACGATGAAATGGGTGGTGTCGGCGGCGAACGGGTCGTCGCTCACCCCCGAGGTCGCCCCCGTGCCGGCGATGAGATGGCCATCGTTGTTGAACCCAATGAAGTGGGTGCGCGCAAAACTCGGGCCCTGGCGAAGCCCCACCGTTCCCGGCCCGGTTGCACTTAAGAACGCCTCGTTGAAGTGGAACAGCGCGCTGACGTAAAGTCCGTCAGGAAGCCCCCCATCTATCTGGACCGTGGTGTCGCGTTCGACCCGCTTGTTGTTGGCACCAACGCTTCCGCCCGGGTCGCCCGACCGGAAGATCTCGGCAGCTCCTTCCGTGGTCACCAACGCCTGCCCCGCCGGATTGCTCCATATCAGGCCGGTGCTGTTGATGCGAGGGTACACGTTGGCCGAAACTCCCTCGAAGCGGACCCAGGCGTCGTCCGCGCTGAACCCGGTAAGGACAGGTCTCTGGCCCTCGATGGCGTCGTTGTTGGACCCGTTGGTGGAGGCGGGCTCGGAGACGTACTGGTCGGCCCCGACCGGGGCTGTCCCTCCCAGCGGGGAATCCGTCGTAGA
>PXDE01000603.1 GCA_003566475.1 PVC group bacterium
AATCGCCCCTTCGGGGCTCGGCAGGTGGCGATTCGACGTGGCCCGGACAGGACCAAGCTGGATCGTGACGGCTCGTCCGGAGCCCTGGAGGGGCGAATCAGTCCAGCCCAGGGCGCGAGCCCTGGGGAATCACGATGACAAGATGCCTAAAGCCCTGAAGGGGCGACTCCGTTTGACGAGGCCGCGTTACCCTGCTACGTTGTAAGGAACCATGAAAATGTAAGGAGTCCACGCATGGCCCTCACCGCGACGCTCACCAGCAAAGGCCAGATCACCATCCCCAAGGAGGTCCGGGTGCGCCTGGGCCTCCGCACCGGCGACCGGCTGGCCTTCGAGGTCCAGGGAGAATCGGAAGCGGTGGTCCGCCCGCTTTCGGCTTCTGTGGACGAGGTTTTCGGCATGCTCCGTCGTCCGGGCCGTAAACCGTTGACCCTTAAGGAGATGGACGCAGCCGTCCGGAGGCGGATGGCGGCGCAGTACCGGCGATGACCGCACTGGACACGAATGTCCTGGTCCGATTTCTGGTGCGCGACGACGAGCGGCAGGCCCGAATTGTCCTCGCGCGGTTCCGTCGGGCGGAATCCGGCCGTGAACGGTTGTGGGTTCCACTGGTCGTGACCTTGGAGCTTCTTTGGGTTCTGGACAGCGCCTATGACTTCGACCGCGACGAAATCCTAGACGCCCTGGCCCGGCTTCGGCATATGGCCATCCTCGCGTTCGAGGCAGAGGACGTGGTGGACCGCACGCTAGCCGGAGGCAGAGGAGCCCGGATGGATCTCGCTGACCTGGTCATCGGCCATGCGGCCCGGGCCCAGGGCAGCGACACCACGCTCACCTTCGACAGGCGGGCGGCGAGGTCGGACCTTTTCGAACTCCTGTCCTAGGGCGAACCCCTAAGCCACCCCAGCTCCCGTAGCTTCCCGAACACGGCCCGGGCGACCACGATCTCGCCGTAGGGGGCGAGGTGGACGCCGTCCACGGGGTGGGTGAGCGCGTGCAGGGGCTGGCGCGTCTCCGCCTCCCGGAACGCCGGCGCCAGCTCCAGGGTCGGCACCTCCTCGGCCGCCGCCACTTCCGCGATGATCGGGTTGGCCCGGTCCAGATGGGTCCACACCCGGCTCATGTCCTCGGCCTTCGGCGTGTGGTACTGCACCAGAAGCACCCGGATCCCCGCCTCCTTCATCCGCCGCACCATGGCGGTGAGATCGCGCCGGAGTTCGTCGGCGATCTCCTCGGGATCCCGGTTCCGCGCCGCGAAGTTGTTGCCGCCGATGAGGACCACCGCCACGTCCGGCTTCAGGTCGAGGACCTGGGACTCCAGGCGCCGAACCGCGCCGGGCCGGTCCCCGCGCGGCGAGGTGCCGTCCCCGCCATGGCCACGGTTCAGCACCTCCGCCCTGCCCTCCCCCAGGTGGGTCTCCAGCACCAGGCCGAGCAGGTCGGTCCACTTCAGGTACTGGTGCAGATAGGGCTGGCCCGGCTGATCGCCGGTGATGGAGTCGCCGAAACAGACGACCCGGAACGGGCGGGCGGCGCCGTCCTCGGCGCGGAGAACGGGGGCCAGCCCCAACAGGCAAAGCAGCGCGAGGCCTCTCATTCGGCCTCCGTCCACACCCACGCGGGCGGGTCGTAGGAACGCCCCAGACGATCATCGGCCTGGGGGCTGGCGCGGAGTCCGAAGGATGCCAGGAGATCGGCTCCGGACACCCGGTAGGTGTGTCGCGCCTGGGCGTGACCGGCGGGATCCCCGCCCAGCACGGGGCGGGCGGTCGTGCCGTCCGGCACCGGCTGATCCTGATAGGCGAACCACACGCCCTCCCGGTTGTCCTCGTAGTGGAGCCAGAGGACGCCCCGTCCGTCCGGCAGCACCCAGCTTCGGCGCATCAGCGGCAGGGCGGCCATGTACTCGTCGCTGTAGCGGCGGAAGGAGGGGATGACGCCGGGGTTGTTGTCGGGGGCGAGCCAGGACTTGTTGGCCATGAACCGGAAGGTCATCTCGTCGTGCTGCTCCGGCGTGTAGTTGCGCTGGGAGGTGCCCCGGTGCCATTTCCAGACGTACTGGAAGTAGAGATGGGCGTCCTCCCAGCCCGAGACCTCGATGGAGCAGCTCAGGCCGGGGAAGGCGTGGCTTTCGGACATCAGGTGGATGCCCTTCCGGGACCACGCGGCCAGGGTCGGCCACCACACCGCCTGAATGGGGGCGCCAGACCCGTCGCCCCAGTTGAGCTGGCTCATGAACATGTTCTGGAAACTGTCGCACCACAGGCCCTGCATCCCCAGCTCGCGCTGGATGTCGAGGAGGCGGCGGGTGAGGCCCTCGCGGGTGGCCTCCACATACAGGTTGTGCGCGGCCAGGGGCGGATAGCCGTGGGAGTACCCGGCCCCGGGCACGTTCATGCCCCAGCGGGCGGGATCCCGGCCCACCTCCTCCGCGAAGGGTCCGTCGGGCCGGGCCATGCCGCCCAGGTAGATGAGGTACGGGATGTCCAGCTCCCGGGACTGGTCCATCACCCGGCGCCAGTCGGCCTTCACATCGTCGGTGATGATCCAGTCGAAGATCCGGTTGGAGTTTCCGCCGGGCGTGGAGGGGCGGTCGGGACCGTCGCGGTGCTGCTCGGTGTACCAGCCTGGGGTGTGGGTCACCACCTTCCGCACCCCCTGCTCGCGCCACCGCGAGATGCCGCTCTCGGCGAGGCCGCGGTAGAACTCCGGCCGCCCCCGCTCATGCAGCCAGCCCACGCCGGGGCGGGGCTCGATCTGGACGAAGCCGAGGTCGTCCGACACCAGGTCGCGCACGTGCTGGTCCATCTCCCGCCAGCGGGTGGCCATCTCGTGATGGGCGGCTCCGGCCTCGCGGTCGTTCAGCACCAGGTACACCTGGGGTTCGGTGGCGAAGGTGTCGGTGTTGGCGAACCACTGCTCGTCGGTCTGCGACAGCTCGCGATCGCCGGGGAAGATCTCGGTCACCGCCCGGTGGGCCCCCTGCCGCCGGAAGGTGCTGACGAACGACACCCCGTCCCGGTGCTGGAAGTCCACAAAGCCCACGCCCGAGCCGCGGCCGAGCTTCGAGATCCAGGCCCCCACCCGGTGCTGAAGCGCGTAGCCCCGGTCCTCGATGGTGCGTTCGGCCGGCGGCGGCACCACCGGCGAGACCAGCGGCGCCCCGCCCGCCGCCCCGGGCAGGATCTCGGTGGTGGTCCAGGCCCGGCGCACCCCATTGCCGTCTTCGGCCGCCTCGAACGTCTCCTCGATGCCGCCCAGGCCCCGGTAGCGGAGATTGACCACGGTGAGCCCGGGGGCCGCGCCGCCGATCTCCCAGGTGCCGATCTGGCGGAGGTTGTTCACCTGGTGGCCGTCGGTCAGCCGGACCTCGTAGGCGCTGGTCCAGCCCCGCCATGGCCACCCCGCCACCGTCCAGGACTTGGGCCGGAGGATCCAGACCAGGGTGCCACCCGGCCGGAGCGCGTCCCCGTGCCGGGCGATCCGTTCGGCCAGGATGTCGATGCGGCTGGTCTCGGAGGGCAGCCGAAGGTGGGCGAAGGCGTAGTAGTCGCGGTGGATGCTTCCCACCTCCATGGCCCGCTCGCGCAGCGCGGCCCGGAACGTCTGCACGTCGGCCAGGGCCTGGCGCTGCTCGTCGGTGGTCACGGCCTCGGCATAGAGCTCGCGCTTGCGGTCGGCCAGCCAGCGCTGCCGGCGCTCGAGGTGGATCCGGGCATTCCCCTCCTCCCAGGAGTCCGGCGCGGCCTCGGCGAGCTGCCGCCCGAACCGGTCCAGATCGCGCCGGATCCGGTCCAGCGACGAGTCCTCGGCGACCAGGGGGTTCAGCAGCCGGACCGCCGCGTCGTGGCGGTCGCGCAGGCCGGCCAGCTCCGGGGTGATCCCCTCCCCCAGCGCCTTCGCCTCGTCGGGGCCGAACACGAACTCCTCACGGAACAGCTCCTCCGCATCGCCGCCGTACAGCTCGGTCTCGATGCGCACCGAGCCATCCTCCACCGCGACCGAACGGAGCCGGAGGAACGGCCAGATGCCGGGACGGATGTACTCCTGGGCCACCAGTGGCCGCTGGACGGTCTCGCCGCTGGAGAGCCCCACCCCATCGACCGAGGCGGAGCGCAGCCCCAGCAGCCAGTCGCCGTGGAGGGCGAAGGAAAGGCGGACGTTGTCGCCAAGGTCCACCTCGATGGAATCGGCGGTACGGTCCACCACAGGCGCGGCGTGGAGGGACATGGCGGTGGCGAGGAGGAGGATAGCGGTGATGCGCATGGGGGTGGAGGGGGTCAGGGTTGGGGGAGTGGTCAGGGGTCAGATGGGATACGGGATGCGGGATGCGGGATGCGGGATGCGGGATGCGCGATACGTGTTGGGGCCGTCCTGTGGCCCGGGGGGGGCCTCCCCCCGGGCCTCCGGGATCCTTCACGTGGCGGGAAGCTTTTCTGAGGCCTACGGCTTGTTCTGGGGGCAGGGCACGGGGGCAGG
>PXDE01000327.1 GCA_003566475.1 PVC group bacterium
CCCCCCCCGCCGCACCCGCACCGCCGAGGTCGAGACCGGATTCGACCCCGGGGGCTCGGGCGGAGAGACCCAGCGCTGCTACTTCTGCCACTACAAGTTCGAGATCGACCCCGAGACCTGCATCTTCTGCGACTGGTGCATCAAGGCCAAGCCGCGGCCCGAGTGCATCGTCAAGGTGAACCAGCTCGTCTATGCCGACGACGGGAGCATCACCGGGTACATCAAGGCCAAGGACAGCGAGAGCACCAAACTCATCTGGATCAATCAGGCCGATTGCATCCGCTGCCACGCCTGTGTGGACGCCTGCCCCGTGGACGCCATCAGCATCCAGAAGGTGAGCCTCCGCACCGTGCGCAAGGCCGACCATCTGGCCGACCAAGCCAAGGGCCCCGACGAGGAGACCGACCCGGGCGTGGTGGGGCGGGTGGCCGGGGGGGGGTGAGGATTCGCGACGGACGGCCTTCTCTCGGCCTACAGATCCAGCGCGAACCGGACCGCCCGGGCCACCTCGGCGAGGCGGCCCCTGCCGAGGGTGGTGATGAGAGCGCCCAGCCGGGCCTGGGAAACCGTCTGGATGTGGTCGCAGTTCACGGCGCATGACTCGGGGAGCCCGTCATCCGTGGTGAGCACCACCTCCGAAGGGATCTCGCGGATCGTACGGGTCAGCGGAGCGATCGTGGCTTCACCGAGCACCCCGAGAACCGAATCGCGGGTGAGGATGAGCACCGGACGGTTCTTGTCCGGACGGGTGAACCGATACCAGCGGACTTCGCCCCGCCTCACGGGTCGCCCCAGACCTGCTCGCTCTCCCAACCGGCCAGGTCCGCTTCCGATGGGGGGTGTCTCCGGTATCCCTCGCGCTGGCGTTCCTCGAGTCTGGCCACCTCGTAGCTGGACACCGCCTCTCGGAGCGCGGCCCGCGTGAACGCCGACCGAGTCGTGCGCAGCCGCCGGGCCAGCCGGTCCACGTCCCTGACCAGATCCTCGTCCAACGTCATCTGCACCGTTTTCATGGCCACTCCATGTGGATGTCTATAGCTAGATTAGTCCACATGCCTGGGAAATGCAACGGTCAGCCGGTCCGTCCGCGAGCCATCCCCCGGACCTCTCCCTTCGCCACCGGAACCGGATTACCGCCGTTCGGCATAGGGATCCACGACACGCAGGCCGCGGAAAAGGGCCCGGTAGAATCCCCGGTCGCGCGTCAGCAACTGGTCGGCCTGGATCTGGGCATGGGCGCCAACCAGGAAGTCCGCCAGAACCCGTACGCGCTCTCCACCTCGGTCGCGATAGGACCGCCAGAGAAAACCTGCCCGGGCGGCCGATTCCTGGTTAAGTGGGTCGAACCCGACGCCCAGCCGCCTCAGCGCATGGTCGAGGTCGGACGGCTTCGCGAACACCGAGACCAGTTCCGCATAGACCACATCGCAGACGACGAGCGCCCCTTTCCGGATCGCCTCCCGAAGGCGGCCGGCCGATCCCTCGCCGTGGACCGGATCGTTCCGGAAGACGTCGATCAGCACGTTGGTGTCCAGCGCGGTGATCATGCCCCTTCACGCAGCCTTCTCACCAGCTCATCGGTGGGACGGTCCAGGTCCAGGCAGCCCGTCACCTCGGCCACGGGATCCTTGGCCATGCTCTTCACCGCGATCAGCCGCCCCTTCTCCTCATGAAACTCGAGCACGGTCCGGGGTCGGATCCCAAGGCGCTCCCGAAGCGCCTTGGGAATCGTCACCTGGCCTCGGTCCGCCACCACCGCCTTCATATCAGCCTCCGGATACATACTTCTGACGCATGAAATCATACTTCAGATGCGTTGGGCGTGCAAGTTCCCAGGACGCGCCCGAATCCGCCCGAAAGCCGAACCCCGACTCCTTTCATTCGCAGGCAATCCCGGCCAGACAGAGGCCCATCGGCCCTTACGGGCGCGGCGGCGGTCATCGATGAAATCTATGCTTCCATGCCATGGCATCTGACGTGGGGCGGACAGCCCGTCCTCCGTAGCCTTTGGCGAAGGAGGATCCTCGTCCGTCCTGCGAAGGGGCCGTGCCTGAACGGTCCTTGGTCCGCTCTTGAACCCAGACCCGGCAGTCGACGGGAATGGATTCTCGCAAACTTCACCAGAACTGCAGCTTGTGCATGTGGACGGTCGCACCCACTGGGTAATGCTATGAAGGGCGGCCGTGGCGAACAAGACATGGCTGCTGCGACCCCTTCCGGGGTCGGACGGTGAGTTGAACGGGTTCCGGGGGTGTCGCGTTGCTCGACCCCCGGCTAATCGCTTCGACCCCTCCGGGGTCGCATGGGGTCCCTGTCACCCCGAAGGGGTGCCAGCCATTAGCCGGGGGTAAGCGTAGCGATACCCCCGGAATACATGCCCAGAATGGGGCCGACCCCGGAGGGGTCGCAGCATGCCTAGTCAGAGTCAATTGCCGGGTCTAGGTTGAATCCTTTTCAAGGGCGTTTCAGGCTCTGGACGGCGGCTCACCCCCTCCCGTCCAACCGCCGCCGCAGGTCCGACGACAGCATGAGGCCGGGCGGGTCGCGGGTGAGAAAAATGACGCCGTCGATACGGGCCAGCATGGGGTGGAACCGATCCGGATCGAGGTCCGGGAGCGCGGCGGCGATCTCGGCGTGGCTCAGTGGGCGGTCAGTCGCGTGAAGCAGAACCACCACGCCGGCGAGGAGGAACAGGGCGCCGACGAGGCCGGCGGTGAGCGCTTCGGCCCGCTGCCAACGGCGGAACCAGGTGTACAAATCGGGATCGGACGTTGGCATGGCCATGCACGACACCATGGGAGGGCTACCGGGAGGAAGGGTACATGCAGGTCTGAAGGGCCATGCAAGCGTAGGGCCCCCACAGAATGGCCAGCACCCCGAAGGCACACCCGAGCTTCTGCTTCAGACTGGCCTCCCGGCCGGGCCCTGCGCCCGCGTCGGGCATCCGGACTTCCGGACCCTCCATGGCGTCAAGCTTCTCCCGCTGCGAGAGGAGCTGGAAAGCGCGGCAGTTGCGGGGGACGGGGGCCTGGGCGTCGGCCCACTCGATGGCCGCCTGGAGCTCGCGCCAGCGACGGACCGGATCCCAGTTCCGGGTTCGCTTCGACTCTTCCATCTGGACAGGATCAGAACCCATGACCACCCTCCCCTTCGACCACACGGATCCGGTCCAGCTTGCGCTGCGGGGGTTCAAGAGCCATCTGGCAGGCCAGCATGTCCGCTCAGCCGACCGGGATCTGCTCCTTGTTCCGCTCCAGCCAGGCGTCGAAGGTGAGCAGGCCGGGGTGGAGGGCGCGGCTGACCTCGAGGCTGCGGGCGGCGCAGAACTCGTCTGCGAAGTCGTGGTTGAACTGGAACATGTTGCCGAGGTCGTCGGCCCCGGGGAACCCGAAGCCCCGGTACACGTCGAACGGAGGCGACTGGTGGACGACCTCCTCGCCCAGGGCCCTCGTCAGGGACGCCGCCATCTCGGCGCCGGTCAGATGCTCCCCGGCCACGCCGACGGCCTGGCCGATGAAATCCTGGCCCCGCTTGAACACCCCGTAGGCGCAGGCCCCGATGTCGCCCACCGCGATGCTGGGCAGCTTGCGGTCGCCCATCGGCAGCACAAAGGCCAGCTTGCCGTCCTCGCCACGCTTGGGACCCATGCCGAAATGGATGAGGTTCTCCCAGTAATAGGAGGTCAGGAAGAAGGTGGTGGGCACGTCCGCCTCGGTGAACCGGGCGTTGGCCTGGCCCTTGCCGTCGAAATGAGGGACTTTGTACGTCTCCTGCAGCGTGGGCATGCGGTCGTCGGACAGGGGGATGAACGTGCGGGAGTCCTCGAGCGTCGACCAGAGGACGTGCTTCAGCCCGGCCGCCCTGGCCGCCCGGGCCATGTTGGCGGCCTGGGCCCCCTCCTTCTCGGGGGAGAAGTGCTCCCAGAAATTGGTGACGCAGAAGGCCCCGTGGGCGCCCTCGAAGGCGCGGCGCAGACTGGCCTCGTCGTCAAGGTCGGCGGCCACCACCTCGGCGCCCCGCCCGGCGAGGGCCTGGGCCTTGTCCGAATCCGGGTTGCGGGTGATGGCCCGGGCGGCGTACCCGCCCTGGGGATCGTCCAGGATGGCCTTCACCAGACCGCCCCCCTGCCCTCCCGTCGCTCCGACCACCGCGATGATGCGCTTCGATTCCGTCATGTCCGGCCTCCTGGTTCAGGATGAAGAGTTCGCCCGGCCGCGTGGGGACGGCCGCGAGATCGTACTCTCGCCCACTGCACGCTTCTCCGCAAGCGGCCAGCGCCAGCGCCGAAGCGTGAGTACTCAGTGTTCAGGGTTCAGGGTTCAGCGGCCGCGACTGCTCTGAGACACCCATGCACGCATTCCTCGCAAACCAATGTCTACAAAGCGGTTACGTCTAAAGCCGCCCTCCGTCTCGGATCACGGTCTTTCCGAAGTCAGCCAAAGCGGCGTCGCACGGGTCGCGG
>PXDE01000318.1 GCA_003566475.1 PVC group bacterium
CCGCCGAGGGCGTGGCTTGCGAGCAGCCTGGCCGAAATGGGCACGGCCTGTTCTCGGTCCGGCCTACACCATGCCCAATCCAAGCAGGACCAGGAACGTCGCCGACAGATGAATGACCGCAAGCACGGCAAGCAGCGCCAATGCCACACCCCGTCTGTGCTGGACCAGCAGGCCACACGCCACATAGCCAAGCGACACCGCACACCAGGCGGCCCAGAAGAAAGCCACAAGGTACAGGTGTTCCAAGGTCACGCCGCGCGCACCGGCTTTGTAGAAGCCAACGTGAATGAGGATCTGAAAGCCGCCCATGGCGATGCCGATAATGAGCGAGGCAATCCCTGCGGGGACAATCACCCACTTGCCGAGCCGGTATGCAGTTGATGTGGCCATACCTATCCTATTGCCCATACCCGTGATTCCACGCCAACTTCCAACCGTCTCGCGCCTGTCTGGACGTGGACGGACGTCCTCGTCCGTCCTGCGGAGGATCCGCGCCTGAATGGGCCGTGGCCTGTGTTCCAGCGCCGATCCAGGGGCCTTCTCAGGCTCTGGACATCGCGGAGACGGACGAGGACGTCCGTCCCACGACGCCGGGGCAGGCCAGACCTTGGGTGCGATCCGGATCCAGATCTGCGCGAGGCGGTTAGCAGCAGACAGCGGAGGGGCGTCTCTCCTCCATGCCCGAACGGAGTACGTCCTGTTGGGCGTCGTGGATCTCACCGCTCCGGCTCCGCTTGGTCGACCGCTCCCCGCGGCAAGAAGACTCCCCGAGATCCAAGCCATCTCCGCCTTTCAACCATCAGAACCATTTGGCCCAGGGGTTGAATGGCATCAGCCAGAGCATGACCGCCCAAGACAGAGTCAGAACGGCGAAGGTCACGTATCCGATCTGTGCGCCGCGACCGAGCGACGGATGGGTCACGCGGCACCCCATCGCATTGACGTTCGGCACGGGCGGAGGCTGGTTGGCAGTCGTCATGTCTTGAGCAGAACGTGCTAATCTTCCCGGATCGCCCCCGGCGGCGGGACGAAGTGGACGCGGCGGATGGCGGGGAGGGGGAGTGGGCGGAGGTTCGGCATGGCTTCGGATCCGGTCCGCGAATCCGCGTGGAGTTGGTGGTGACACGCACAGCCATGATGGCGGGACATCGGGACAATGGCCAGACCTTCTGGTCGTGGTGCTCGGTCGGCCACCTCCCGGCGAAGAATTCGGTCTGGCTCCAACGTACGGACTCCCAACTTGTCTGGATCCCCCATTTCTGCTAGGATTCCTCTGTTCACCCAAGAAAACCCACCGCGTGCGGTGGCCGGTCCGGTCGTCCGCGCGCATCACCGCGGAGGATCCCCATCCCGAAACCGAACCCCATCCCGAAGAATCCCGACAAGGGCTATGTGGCCCTGCTGGGCTGGTGTCTCAATGCCGTGGAGGCCGCCGAGACGCTCGACCGTCGGTACGTGGTGGTCGCGCCCGACTGGGCCCAGGCCTACTGCGACGAGCACGGCATCCCCTACATCCCCTGGAACTTCGAGCGGCTCAACGACCGCTCCATGGAGATCGCCCAGACCCTAAAGGACCGGGGCGTGGATGTGGCCATCCCCATCTTCGAGGAGACGGTGGAATGGGCGGGGGCCATCAACTCCGTGCTCCTCGGCAACCCCCGCCTGCTCGGCCAGAGCATGCTCATGCGCGACAAGTCGCTGATGAAGCGCCGGGCCCAGCTCGGCGGCATCCGGGTGGGCATCTTCGAGGAGGCCCACGACCGCGAGGACGTGATCCGCTTCCTCAAGCGGGTGAACCAGACCCTGCTCAAGCTCGACGGCGACCTCAACGACCCCATCCATTTCAAGGCCTTCGATAAGGCGGGCTGCCTCGGGCATCGGGTCATCCGCACCCCGGACGACGTGGATGCCATCCCCGACGAGGAGTTCCCCGCCCTCATGGAGTCGCATCTCGACGGCTGGGAGTTCGCGGTCGAGGCCTGGATCCACCAGGGGAAGATCCGGTTCCTGAACATCTCCGAGTATGTCACTCTGGGCTACTCGGTGTTCGTGCCCGCGACGCCGGAGCTGGAGAAGTACCGCCCCCGGATCCGGGCCGAGGTGGAGAAGCTCGTCCGCACCTTCGACATCGAGTTCGGGTTCATCCACCCCGAATACTTCGTGACCAGCGACGAGGAGATGTACTTCGGCGAGGTGGCCTACCGTCCGCCGGGGTTCAAGGTGTTCGAGCTGCTGGAGCGGGTGTACGGATTCAACGCCTACCAGGGCCTGATCCTCGCCTTCGACCCCAAGACCACCGAGGAGGAGATCACCGCGTTCTTCCCCCGCGAGGTGGTGGACGCCAAGGGGCACGCGGGCTGCTTCGGCGTCTATCCCCGTCGGCGGGTGGTGAGCCGCCTGGAGATCCCCGAGGAGACGGAGAACCATCCCTACTTCGAGTCGCACGAGCTGACCCCTCCGCTTCAGGACACGGTGACCAAGCGCACCGCGTTCGGCACCCACTGGGGGCTGGTCTACTTCACCGGCGAGGATCCGCACCAGATGCGCGACCTGCTCAAGCGGCAGGAGGAGCTGGACTTCTATGTGTGACCCTGGCCCCCGACCCCTTTCCTGCTCTGAGACACCGCCGTGAGGAAGCCACGCTCCCTCGCAGACTCGGTCGTGCGGCCGCCCGCCTTCGCCAGGCTACGGCAGGGCAGGCTACACGGCGGTGGGCAAGGCCGGTCCCGCATCGCGCATCGCGCATCGCGCATCGCGCATCCCGCAACGTCCCGTGTCTCATCCCCTGTTCCGGCTGGCCCACAGCGGCCAGCGGCCTGCACGGACCCCTGACCCCTGACTGCTGACCTCTCCCTCCCCATGCCCCCCCCCGACACCTCCGCCGCGAGGCTGCCTCCGGTGACGCTGGAGACGCTGCTGGCCCGCTTCGACGAGGCGCTGACGGCGCTGGCGGCGGCGCCCGACTTCGCCAAGCCGGGCCGCCTGCGCCGGGTGCTCGACACGGCTCGCCGGGTGCTCCTGGCCGAGGGCGGGGCGGCCGCGATCGAGGCCCGGGCGCCCGCGCTCGAAGCCTCGGGCGTGTTCCTGGGCTCGGACTGGGCCGAGCCCCACCTGCTGGCGGCGGCGCTCACCCCCCACGCCCTGGGCAGCCCGGACGCGGACACGGTGGTCATCGAGTCGCTGAGCGAGCTGCGGCTGCTGGCGGTGGCCCTGGGTGGGATGGAGCATCCTCGGGTGACGGCCGAGCAGGCCGCCCGGTTCATCACCCGGGTGATGGCGGTCAATCTTCCGCGTCTGTTCGGCCCGCCGACCGAAGCCGAGCGGCAGACCCAGGGACGCCTGGCCATGGTGCCCAGGATGATGCTCCGGCACCTGGTCGACCGGATCGGGTACGCGTCGGTCATGGACGCGCTGATCGAGGAGATCTGGCGGATCCTCCAGCAGCGGCCGATCCAGGTCGAGACGGTGAAGCGGATGATCACCCAGATCGCGATCTGCCGGGCCGATCCGGCCCCGGACCTGGGGGCGGCCGGCCAGGGCGCGGAGCGCCTGGTGAGCAGTCTGTTCCATCCCACCCAGGGCTGCCGGGAGGATCCGGGGACGGAGGTCTACCAGGCGCGGCTGGCCGCCCTGGACGAGCGGGCCCTGCACGAGGAGGCGACCGGGTTCGCCCGGGCCATGCACGACACCGGGCTGGTCTCCCCCTACCATCCGGTGCTGATCCGGCACCTGCTCGACCATGGCGAGCACCTGCTGGCCGACGCGCTGGGCCTGTCCTCGACCGGCCGCGACGGCCTGCTCTGCTACCGGGATCTGGTGCATGCCCTGGTCCGCCACGCGGTGCATCCGGCCACCGCCCAGGCGGTGTACGGGCTGGCCCTGCTCCTGGAGCGGGGGGTGCTGTACCAGCCGCCGGTGGGCCCGGCCCTGTGGCGTCAGCTCGGGCTGCCTCTCGCCCCGGCCGCCCGGGAGCGGCTACGTCTGGCCTTCGGCGACGCCGCGCCCCCGGAGGCGCGGCTGCTCGAGGGCGTGCTTTGCATGCTCGGCCTCCCCCTCGGGGTCGGGCAGGGCGACAATCCCACCTGCCAGTCCGCCCGGGCCCTGTCCATGTGGGCCTACAACGACCCCGACTACCTCCTGCAGATGGTGGCCTGGGCGGCCCGCGACGACGAGATCGTGGTGCATTTCGAGGGCCAGCCCATCTCCTCGAAGGAGGCCGCCCCGGGCCTCGCCCGGACTCCCGCCCTGGACCTCGACGCCGTTTCGCTGCTCGTGGTGCCCCATCTGGACCGGATCTACGCCGAGATGGGCCGACGGTGCGCCGGGCGCGAAGGGGATCCCCACCGCTGGATCAACCCCGAGTTCCATGGCTGGTGGACCGGCCGGGGATTCCGGATCAACGTGGACGTGGCCACGGGCCGGATCCAGGATCTCGAGCCATTTCTGCGCCACTTCTACG
>PXDE01000499.1 GCA_003566475.1 PVC group bacterium
AGCCAGGTTACCAGCTGTGCCTGACTGTTGGCCCTAAGGCTTATCCCGTGAATCTCCCCGCGCCCCCAGGGAAACCCCAGGAGGCGGCTCGCTTCACGTTCTGTCAAAGAACACGCCTATACCATACCCCAACCGCCCAGCACGTCAAGGGGTATTTCGATATAAATTGCTGGCGACAAGCATCTTGTGGATAACCTGTTGACAACCGCTCAAGCGATGGACGGATCGCCACTTACGGGGGCGATCCGCCGGGCGATGGAACGGATCGGAGCCTGGGGGGCCGAGAATTTCTTGCGGAGGCGCGAGTTTATTTCGCCCCGCTCGCTTGAACCTAGATCCAGCAGTTGACGACCATTGATTCTCCCACACCACACGATAACAGCAGATTGCATACACGAACGGTCGCACCCAATGGGTGATGCCCCGAAGGGCGGCCGTAGCGAACAAGACATGGCTGCTGCGACCCCTTCCGGGGTCGGACGGTGAGTTGAACGGGTTCCGGGGGTGTCGCGTTGCTCGACCCCCGGCTAATTGCCATGACCCCTCCGGGGTCGCGAAAGTCCCGGCCACCCCGCAGGGGTGCCAGCCATTAGCCGGGGGTGAGCGGAGCGACACCCCCGGAATCAGCATCCCATCCTCAGCGTCCGACCCCGGAGGGGTCGCGGCAGCTCTGGTCAGGGTCAACTTGTGGATTCGGGTTGAGTACCAGTTGGGTGAACAAATCGAATCGCGGGAGTGCAACTCATGATAGGGAAGCGGATGGCCAGGGATGCTCCCGACACCCCTGTCCAACCTCTGGACGAAAACGTCCAACCCCTGGACGTCCGGTTTGACGGCCGCCATCGCCTTCCGCATGATGCCCGCCATGCGCATGGCTTCTTTCCTGCCGGTCCTGCCTTTGCTTCTGACCGCTTGCGGGGGGGCGAAACCTCCGCCGCCCTCGCAGCTTGGCTTTGACCCTGGGCACGGAATCCAGGGAATCCTTGTCATCGAGGGGCGTGAATCCGCATTTCGCGAGCACCCGGACCTGATGGCGCTGGTGGACGCGATCCTCAGCCTTCGCGGGGTGCCCGCGATAAACGAGCATGTGGAGGAGGTCGAACGGAGGCTCTATCTTCATCGGGACCCGAGGTTGGACGATCCGGCGCTCGGGGAGGGCTTCCTGCCGGGTCCAAAGGCGGCACGAGATCTGACGCCGTAGCGTCTTGACGTTACAGCGTCGCAAAGACGTGTACCGGGATCAGTCGATCGCTCCTGCCGCCACACGGTTGACTTCCGCGGCCAGCCGCTTCACGGCCGTGGCGGCCTGGCCCAGGAACTCGGGAAGGTCCGTTCCCTCGCCCGGCCCCCACCGCACCTCGAGCTGAAGCGGCTTGGCGTAGGGGCTGGCCGCGATGGCGCGGGCGATGGCCGTCCAGTCGGCGTGGCCGTTCGGGTCGTAGGGCAGGAGGTGCAGATCCTTCCTGGTGTCGTTGTCGTTGAGGTGCAGCACGTGCAGCCGGGGCATGGCGTGGCGGAGCAGCCAGTCGGTGTTGCCGGAAATCAGCCCGTGGCCGGGGTCGAACGTGAACCGCACCGCGTCCTCCGGGAAGCGTTCAAAGCAGGCTGCGAAGGCCCAGCGGTCGTTCTCGGCCGCATAGTGGTTCTCCAGGGCGACCACCACCCCGAGATCCCGGGCCTCCCCGACCAGGGGGGCGAAGTGGCGGAGGAACCGGTCGAGCACCTCGGGCGTCGGCTCCACCCGGACCGGGACGTGATAGACCATGGCGTCGCCGCCGAGATCCGCCGTCACCCGCAGCCGGTGCCGGAAGAAATGCTCGCCCCGTTCCCGGACCTCGGGGTCGGGATCCCAGAGGTTGTTGAAATGGTCCTTGTGGCAGCCGTGGACATCGAGCACCCGCATGCCGGTGGCGTCGAGGGCCCGCCGGGTCTCCGCGACCTCTTCGTCGGTCAGCGGCGTCTCCCGTCCCCAGTCGCGGCTGAGGTGGATGTGGGTGAAGCCAACCTCCCGGCACAGCCGAAGATTCTCTTCGAGGGTGAGATCGCTATGGTGGTAGACTTTGTCGGATATCGAGAACTGATCGTGGGGAACCTGCATGCGGCGTTTATCCCGTGAACTCCGGGCCTCGGCAAGGCAGAACCCGTCCCGGGCGGGTCGTGGGCTGACAGGTTCCAGGATCTGTCGGCTTGCGTGCCTCCGGCGCGTCACGGCCTCCTCCCCGCCCAGGCCGCCGCGCCAAGGAGGGAGACGGCCCGGGTCACCACGTGGTCGAGCAGGGAGATGGACACCGCTTCGGCCGGGCTCAGGCCGATGAGGGTCATCCAGGCCGCGTAGGCGCCCTCCTGGAGCCCCAGGCCGCCCACCGAGACGGGCAGCATCACCACCACCCAGGCCAGGGGCATCACCTGCGCGTAGTCCACGAAGCCGGGGGCGGCGCCGATGGCCCGGCCCAGGGAGAGGATGACCAGAACCCGCAGGGCCAGCATGGCGGCGGTGAGGACGCCCGCGCCCGCGAGGGCCCGGGGGTGCCCCAGGTAGGCGTGCATGGCCCAGTAGAACTTGGCCAGGCGGTCGGCCAGGGTCCGGCCGGGGAGCCAATGGGCGAGCCGGGCCAGGGGGCGCCAGATGCGGGGCTGGAAGGCGAGGACGAGGCCCGCCACGGCGAGCAGGGCCAGGGCCGGGAACAGCCAGCCCGCGCCGGGCACCGGAAGCCGCCGGGCCAGCAGGGCGGCGGTGGCGGCGGCGAGGAGGAAGGTGCCCAGAATCATGAGCAGCCGGTCCATCACCGACGCGGCGGTGATCTCGAGGGCCCGCCCCTCGCGGCGGGCGAGCATGAGGATCCGCACCGCGTCGGCGCTGAACGACGTGGGAAGAAAGCTCCCCATGAAGCCGGCCGCGAGGTGGAGCCAGGTGAGGTCGAGGAAGCCGGGCCGGACGCCCTTCACCCGCAGCAGCGCCCACCATCGCCAGGTGGCGACGATGCGGTCGCCGAGGGTGGCGGCCATGGCCAGGAGCAGGAACGGCCATCGGACCTCGCGGAGGAGAGCGCCCAGTTCGCGGAGGTCGAGGCGAGTGGCCAGAAAGCCCAGCAGGCCGAGGGTCACCGCCCAGCGCAAAAGGAGCCCACGCCATCGGCGGGTTGGCGGCGGGGCCGGGGAAATGTTCATGGGACACCTCCCGCCACGTCCCGATAGATGGCCACCAGCCGCGCCACATGGAGGTCGATGGAGTAGGCCCGCACGGCGTCGCGGGCGGCATGGACCAGCCGACGGGCGAGGAGGGGATCCTCCACGAGACTCCGCACCGCGTCCACCAGGGCGGCCCCGTCCTCGGCCGGGGCAAGCCGGCCGGTCTGGTCGTCGGCGAGAACTTCCCGCAGGCCGCCAGTCGCGAAGGCGGCCACGGGCACACCGGCGGCCATGGCCTCGAGGGCGACGTAGGAAAGGCCCTCCTCCCGCGAGGGGATGGCCACCACGTCGGCTGCGGCCAGAAGGTCCGGCACGTCGTCGCGCGAACCGAGGAACCGCACCGAGCCCTGAATGCCCAGGCTGGCGGCGAGGGCTTCGCAGGCCGGCCGTTCCGGGCCGTCGCCGACCACCAGCAGCCGGGTGTCTGGCCGGGCCTCCACCAGCCGGGGCCAGGCCCGGAGCAGAATGTCCTGGCCCTTCTCCCGGGTGAGCCGCCCGATCGCCGCCACCACCGGCGCGTCCATGGGCAGGCCGAGCTGGTCGCGGACCCGGCGCCGACCGTCGGGGTCGGGATCGGCAAAGGCGTCGAGATCGATACCATTGTAGAGGGTCTCGATCCAATCGGCGGGGAGCCCGAGGCGGGTCCGCCCGAACTCCGCCACGGCGTCGGAGATGGCGAGGACACGGCTCGTGCTTCCGGCCGTGCGGCGGTGAAGCCAGGCCAGGAGCGGGCCGGGGTCGTTGCGGTCGTGGAGGTGGGCGATCACCGGCCGTCGGCAGCTCCGGGCGGCGGCCCGTCCGATCAGGATGCCCTTCATGCCGGCCGCATGAATGAGATGGACGTCGTGCTGGCGGATGATGCGGCGGACATCGGAATAGGCGCGGGGATCCCACCTGCCCCGGTGCAGGAACCGGGGACGCACGCCGGCCGCCTCCAGGCGATCCGCGACAGGATGGCGTTCGCGCAGGAAGCAGACGGTCAGATCCACGCCGGCCCGGGTCAGCCGGGGCAGCACCTGAAGGAAATAGGTGGTGGCGCCGTGGACCCGGCCCTCCGGATGGCCCAGGTGATCGCTCAGGAACAGCACCCGGAGCGGGTCCGAAGGACGGGTGGACGCGGTCATGGACGATGACGATGCCCGACCGGAGAGGCTCTGGCAAGGAAGTCGGATGAAGGGGTCAGGCTGTCATGTTTGCAGAACTCTGCAACCATTGCAGCCTGACCCCTTCGGGTTGGGCTTGGATTGGCG
>PXDE01000401.1 GCA_003566475.1 PVC group bacterium
CGCCCGGCCGTGGCGTACCGCTTCGGGGCCGGCCCCCTCGCGGGCCGACGGGAGATGTTCCAGGGCGGCCATGGCATGCCGCGACACCGAGGCCGTGCTCCCGTCGCGGAACCGCCCCGCCTCGTCCTGCCGAAGGGCCAGCAGATCGAGCGCCTGGAGCACGGGATCGGAGGCCGGTTCAGAAGCCTGGGCACGGGCCAGCACGCGGAGGGCCAGCAGGCCGACCGAAGGGTGCTGGCCCCAGGCGGAGGCCGGAGGCGTCGGCCCGGCCGGATCCACCGCCGCCGCCGGGGGGCCCAGCTCCGCCGACCGCACGCGTTCTCCCGGGATCGCCAGCCTCACGCCGACCGCCAGCACCGCCGCCGCCGCCGCCGCCGCCAGCGTGCCGGGAACCACGCGGCTCCAGCCGGAACCGCGCAACCGGGCGAGCACGGGCTCCGCCAGCGGACGCGGATCGGGATCGGGAATCCGCAGCAAGGCCGCGTCCACCTGGCGCAGCGAACGGACCCTCCGCCGGCACCGGGCGCAGCCGTCCACATGCCGGACCATGTCGGCAACCTCGGCGGGCGTCAGATCCCCCCGGATCCATTCCACGAGATCCCGCTCTGGGGGGCAGGTCCGGCCGGTCGGCTCACGCGGGGTCATGCATCACCTCCCGGAGCTGGCGGTAGGCCTCGTGGGTGCGGGATTTCACCGTCCCCGCCGGGATCCGCAGCACCTCCGCGACGGCCTCCACCGGCAGCCCCGCGAAGACCCGGAGCACGAGAGCCTCGCGGAGCGTCGGCGTGAGCAGGGCCAGCGCCGATTCCGCGTCGAGGCGGAGGCCCGCCCAGGCATGGGACTGGTGGTCGGCGTCCTCCTGATGGACCGCCCTGGCGGAACCCACGCGCCAGAAGCCGGGCGGCCCGACGTCACGCACCCGAACCCCAGGACACCATGGACCCGCTCCGACCCCTCGTCGCCGCCATCCTCGCCGGAGGTCTGACCCTAGCCCCGCCGGAAGCATCCGCCCAGGACGAGGAGGCCCCGGTGATCCTTCCGGACCTGGTGGTGACCCCCCTGCGCGGCGAGGCCGAGCGCCGGGACGTCCCCTACGCGGCGCACGACATCCGCCTGGACCTGGACATCCCCCGGTCCACCCCCGAAGCCCTGGCCGGACAGCCTTCCGTGCTCATCCAGAAGACCAGCCATGCCCAGGGCTCGCCGTTCCTCCGCGGGTTCACGGGCTTCCGGACCCTGATGCTGGTGGACGGCATCCGCCTCAACCACGCCGCGTTCCGCGAGGGGCCCAACCAGTACTGGACCACCGTGGACCCCTGGGCGGTCGAGCGCTACGAGCTGGTGCTGGGGCCGGGGTCGGTCCTCTATGGGAGCGACGCCGTCGGCGGCACCGTGAACGCGATCGGCAAGGGCCCCCCGGCCTGGACCGGAGATCCGGAGTGGACGCGGCGGGTCATGGTCCGCACCGCCACCGCCGAACGGTCGCATCAGGGCCGCCTCGAGGTCTCCGGGCGGCCTTCCGAACGGGTGGGCGTGCAGGGCGGGATCACCCTCAAGAACTTCGGCGATCTGGAGGGGGGGCGCGACACCGGCCGCCAGCTCCGCACCGGCTACGAGGAACACGCCTACGACCTCCGGCTCGATCTCGGGATGACCGACCACGCCTGGCTGATTCTGGCCCACCAGCACCTCGAGCAGGACGACGCCTGGCGGACCCACCGCACTCCCCCTTCGGCCTGACCTGGCGGGGCACCACCCGCGGCGACGACCCGGTCCACCGCTTCGACCACGAGCGGACGCTGACCTACGCCCGGCTGCGGACCGATCCGCTGGGGACGGCGGTCGAGCGGGCGACCCTCACCGTGTCGCGCCACGTCCAGAGCGAGGCGCGCGACCGGGTCCGGGCCGACGGCCGGCGCGACCTTTCGGGGTTCGAGGTCACCACCTGGGGGGTGGCCGCCGAGGCGGAGGGGGCCTCGGCGCTGGGGTCCTGGGTGGCCGGGGCCGACGCCTATGTGGACCGGGTGGATTCGTTCCGGCTGGATTTCGGGGCCGACGGCGGCCCGCCGCGCCGGGCCATCCAGGGTCCGGTGGCCGACGACGCCACCTACCGCTGGCTGGGGGCGTTCGCCCAGACCCGGTGGCCGGGGGATGACGGGCCGGTCGAGGTGGTTCCCGGCGTCCGCTACTCGCGTTCGGAGCTGCGGGCGGGGCGCACCGAGGATCCGGAGACGGGTTCGGAGGTGTCCCGGTCCGGATCCTGGGACACGGTGGTCGGCTCGCTCCGCGTCGTGGGGCGGGTGGGCCCGGCGGACGCCGGGCACCGGGTCTATGCGGGCGTGTCCCAGGGCTTCCGGGCGCCGAACCTGTCGGACCTCACCCGTCTGGACATCGCCCGCAGCGACGAGATCGAGACCCCGGTGGACGACCTGGACCCCGAGCGGTTCCTGACCTGGGAGCTGGGGGCGCGGACCCAGGGCGACCGGTGGTCGCTGGAGCTGGCGGGGTACTACACCCGGATCCGAGACCTCATCGTGCGGACCCCGACCGGACGGGAGATCGGCGGCAACCGCGAGGTGACCAAGACCAACGCCTCCGACGGGCACGTGGCGGGCGTGGAGGCGGTGGCGACCTGGGCCTTCGCCCGGGACTGGAACCTGCGCCTCATGGGGGCCTGGATGGAGGGCCGGGTGAAGGAGTTCCCGACCGAGGAGGCGGTCCTCCGGGACCAGCACATCTCGCGGCTCATGCCGCTCACCGGGCAGATGCGGGTCACCTGGAACCCGGAGGGCGGGGCGTGGTCCTGGTCGGCGGTGGTGGACGCGGCCGACCGGGCCGACCGGCTGTCCTTCGGCGACGAGCGCGACACCCAGCGCATCCCCCCCGGCGGCACCCCCGGATACGTGGTGGCCGGGATCGAGGTCGCCTGGGATCCGACCGAGGCCCTTCAGCTCTCGCTGGCCCTGCGCAACCTCGCCGACGAGGACTGCCGGATCCACGGGTCCGGCGTGAACGAGCCCGGCCGCCAGCTCGTGGCCACCGCGCGGTGGGCGTTCTGACCCCGCAGGCGGGAACCATCACCTTGGAGAACCGGCCGAACGGCACCTCTGAATGCGGTTTCCCCTCATCCCCCGGCCGCGAAGTCGCGCAGGCTTACCGCACGCTCCGGGAAGGCCCGGAGGATCTGGCGATCCGCCGTGACGAGACGAACGTCGAGATCCTGGGCCAGAGCCACGTATTCGCAATCGCAGGCGGAGCACTCCGAGCGTATCACCAGGCGCATCACGGCAGCGGAAGGAAGCAAGTACTCGTGGCCTTCCATCTGGGCTTCGGCCCCGCTCAGGCTTCGGGATGCGGCCTCCGGCTCCAGGTCGCCTCGGCGGAGGTAGCCCGCCAGCACGTTCCGGAACTCGGATCGCCAGAGCAGGGACGACACCCAGTGCGAATCCCGGTCCAGGGCCCGCTCGGCGAAGGGGGTCAGATCGCCGGGGATCCACAGGTAGGCCAGAGCATTCACATCCACGACGATCATCGTCGGCCGGCCCGCCGGGCCGCGTCCAGATCCCGCTGGGTCAGATAGACGCCCATGGCATCCCGGACCGCGCGCGCCCGTTCCGCCACATCGGCCGCAGGCATCGCGACGCTGCGCACGGTCTGCTCCATGGCCGCGATGATTTCGCGATTGAGGCTCCGCCCATGGGCCTTCGCCCGGGCCTTCATGGCGAGATGGAGGTCCGTCGGCACGTTCTTGAGGGTGATGGTGCTCATGACGGAACCGTAACGGATGCGGAAAGCATGTCAAGGCCCCCCCGCGCGGCCCAAATCCGCACGCAAGCCGAGCCCGGCTCCGTTCATTCGCAGGAATTCCCGGCTAGACACGGACGCATCAGCCCGCATGGGCACGGTAGCCGTCATCCATGGAAGCTCTACGACCATGTGGCGGCGCCTGACGTGGGACGGACGTCCTCGTCCGTCCTGCGAAGGAACCGCGCCTGAACGGTCCTTGGTCTGCTCTTCAAGCCTTGTTACGGGCGTTTCAGGCTCTGGACGTCGCGGCGACGGACGAGGACGTCCGTCCCACGTGGACCGGCCATGTCCGCCTGGGCGAGATCAGCGTCCGGCTTGCGTGCGGATCTGGGGCGCGGGCTTGACCCCGCGGGCCGGTCTGGGGCACGGTCGCACCCGCAACCGCCTCGAAGGCAGGGTTCGGGGCTTCCCGGTCCGCCGGGGCGATCCGTCCCACGGAGGAGAGACCGTATGGATTTGAAGGACATCCGACGCATCATCGACCTGATGACCAGCAACGACCTCACCGAGTTCGAGCTGGAATCGCAGGGCGAGCGGATTCATGTGAAGCGGGGCGGCCCGGCCGCTCCCGCCGTGCCCACCGTCTCCTACGCCCCTCCGCCCGCTGCCGCCCCGGCCGCTCCC
>PXDE01000369.1 GCA_003566475.1 PVC group bacterium
GCTACACTCCCGCCGCCGAGCCCGCCGACGTCGAGATCCCGCTGCCCGGACGGCCCCGGGCCGGCCGCTGGCGGCCCGGCCGCAAGCGCCTGGCCGCCCCCCTCCAGTGGGCCGCCCCCCGCCACACCGCCGCCGCCGCCGTGCTCGACCCCGACCGCGACCGCCTGCTTCTCGCCGAACACGACCTCAAGACCCCGCCGCCGCTCGACGGGCTTCGCCGCCTCCTCGCCGGCATGGCCCCCGAACCCGGACCCGCCCCCCATGTGGACACGCCGCTCCCGATCCCAGCCGTCCCCGCTTGACCGCGCCCAGGTCATGACCTCGCGCCCCCGGGCCACCCCCCGGGTCGAGGCGACCGAGCGCGGCCCCGAGCTGCATGTCATGGTCGAGTTCGCCCGCCCCGGCTGGCAGCGCCGCCTCGGAGCCCCTGGCCAGTGCCGCCGCACCTTCGTCCTCGACGCCCTCGGCCGCGAGGTGTACGAGGCCTGCGACGGCCACGCCACTGTGGCCCAGATCATCGACCGCTTCCGCCGCCGCCACCGGGTCTCCGCCGCCGAGGCCGAGCACTCCGTCACCGCCTTCTTCCAGACCCTCATGCGCAAGGGCCTCATCGAGATGACCGTGACCCGGAAGGGGGCGACATGACCCGCGACGCGGCCCGTCAGCGCCAGCTTCCCCTGCGCAAGGCGGCCCAGATCGCCTGGCGGGGCATTCGGGTGCGGTTCTGGCGGTCCATCCTGGTCACCCTGGGCATCCTCCTGCCCGTGGCCTTCCTCGCCTACATGCTGCTCTCCGGACGGTTCGGCCCCCTGATCGCGGCGCGGGGGGCCGAGGACCTCGTCTCCCGGCTGGCCGCCGCCGGGCTGCTCGACGACGCCGACTCGGGCGACGCGGTCATCCAGACCCGGTGGATGGTGGGGCTGGCGTTGCTCATCAGCTTCGTGGGCATCCTCAACGCCATGCTCATGAGCGTCACCGAGCGGTTCCGCGAGATCGGCACCATGAAATGCCTGGGCGCCCTCGACGCCTTCATCATCCGGCTGTTCCTGCTCGAGAGCGCGTTCCAGGGGCTGGTGGGCAGCCTGCTCGGGGTGGCGGCGGGGACGGCGCTCGCCGTGGCCGAGGGCCGGGCCCGGTTCGGCCCCGAGGCCATGGCCCTGGTCGGTGCCGCCGACCTCGCCCCCCTCGCCGCCCTCGCCCTCGCCGGCGGGGTGTTCCTCACCCTGGCCGGCGCCGCCTACCCCGCCCTCCGCGCGGCCCGCATGAAGCCGGTGGACGCGATGAGAACGGAGATCTGAGCGTGACGACCGGAATGCTGAACCACGAATGGACCCAGCGCGGATACCCGCCGCAACCCATTGGACCACAGAGGTCACAGAGGTTACGGAGGTTCGCAGAGGGGGAGAGGAGGGGGAACCACGGATGAACACGGATGGACACGGATGGGGGAAGGGGGTGAACCGCGAATGGCCCCACTTTCGCGAAGGCGCTACGGCGCGGCACGCACGAATGGACGCGATTGGGGCCAGGAAAGAAGTTGCGGTCCGTTCAGCCGTTGATGAGCCCGGAAGACGCCCTATCGGACCCGGACGCCACCGTAGCTCCCACTTCCAAGTGGGAGTCTGCGCGGGCGCTGGGCGCTGTGACCCCGGAAGACGCCCAGTCGGAACTGGGCGCTACGCCTGTGGCTCCCACTTCCGAGTGGGAGTTCCCACACGCTCGCGGACCTGTGCCCCCAGAAACGCCCAATCGGAATTGGGCGCTACGTCCCTGCGGTTCCCCTCCTCGAAAACCGTCGGCCCCACCCAACCCCGCCGCCCCCACAACTCTCCTCCCCCTTTGCGCTCTTTGCGTTCTTTGCGGCTATTCCCCCAACCCCTCCCCATCCGTGTGCATCCGTGCGTGCCGCGCCGTAGCGTCTTCGCGAAGGCGGGTTCATCCGTGGTTCTCCCTCCGCGAACCTCCGTAACCTCCGCGACCTCTGTGGTTCGTCTGGCTGAGGCCGGTGGCCGCGCTGGGTCCATCCGTGGTTCCTCTCCCCTCTCTCTAACATGACCCCCAAGCCTCCCCCCACCCCCTCCGTCCCCCCGAGCGCCGAGGACGCCGCGCTGCTGGCCACGCAGATCGTGCGGGCGGTGGGGGTGCGCAAGACCTACCGGCTGGGCGAGGAGACCCTCCACGCCCTCGACGGCGTGGACTTTTCCGTCCAGCGCGGCGAATACGTCTCCATCATGGGCCCCTCGGGCAGCGGCAAGACCACGCTGTTCAACATGATCGGCGGCCTCGACCGCCCCTCGGCCGGGCGGGTCTATATCGACGAGGTGGACATCGCCGCCCTCGACACCTTCGAGCTGGCCTGGCTGCGCTGCCACAAGATCGGCTACATCTTCCAGACCTACAACCTCATCCCCGTCTCCACGGCTCTCGACAACGTCATGCTCCCCATGGTCTTCGCAGGCCTGCCCCAGGCCGAGGCCCAGGACCGGGCGGTGTGGCTGCTCGGCCGGGTGGGCCTGGGCGAGCGCGTGCTCCACAAGCCGGTCCAGATGTCCGGGGGCCAGCAGCAGCGGGTGGCCGTGGCCCGGGCCCTCGCCAACGCCCCCTCCATCCTCCTCGCCGACGAGCCCACCGGCAACCTCGACGCCCGCACCGGCCAGCAGATCATCGACCTCCTCCGCGCCATCAACCGCGAGGACGGGGTCACCGTCATCACCGCCACCCACGACTACAAGATGCTCGCCGCCTCCGACCGCATCGCCTGGATCCGCGACGGCCGGCTCGAGCGCTACGTCCGCCGCGACGAGATCGAGATCCGGGAGGGCCGCGCCCATGCCCGCTGACATCCTCATCCGGGTCGAGAACGTCCGCCGCCGCTACCGCATGGGCGACGAGGAGGTGTGGGCCCTCGACGGCGTCTCCCTCGAGGTCTTCCGCGGCGAGTACCTCAGCATCATGGGCCCCTCCGGCAGCGGCAAGAGCACCCTGTTCAACATGGTGGGCGGGCTCGACCTCCCCACCCAGGGGCGGGTGACCATCGACGGCCACGACCTCCAGGCCATGGACGCCTTCCAGCTCGCCTACCTGCGCTGCCATTCCGTGGGCTACATCTTCCAGAGCTTCAACCTCATCGCGGTCATGTCCGCCCTCGAGAACGTGATGCTCCCCATGACCTTCGGGGGCGTGCCCGACCCCGAGGCCCGCTCCCGCGCCGCCGCCATTCTCGAGCGGGTGGGCCTGGGCCACCGGCTGCATCACCGGCCCGACCAGCTCTCCGGGGGCCAGCAGCAGCGGGTGGCCATCGCCCGCGCCCTCGCCAACGCCCCCCAGATCCTGCTCGCCGACGAGCCCACGGGCAACCTCGACCTCCGCACCGGGGAGGAGATCATCGGCATGCTGGGCCAGCTCTGCCGCGAGGACGGGGTCACCGTCATCAGCGCCACCCACGACCACAAGATGCTCGCCGCCTCCGACCGCATCGTCTACCTCGACGACGGCCGCATCGCCCAGATCCGCCGCCGCGAGGAGATGGACATCGAGGAAGGGGAGATTGGGGAGATGTGAGGTGTGGGGTGTGGGATGCGGGATACGGGATGCGGGATGCGGGATACGGGATACGGGATGCGGGATACGGGATGCGGGGTGTGGGGTGTGGGATGTGGGATATGGGAAAACCAACGATTGACCCGACTACGCGAAGACGCTTCGTCGGGCAAGCTGACGATTTACGAAGTGAGAAGGAGGGTGTACCGTCCCCCGCTCGCTATCGAATCCGGCGTTTCGGAAGCAACCGCAGAATGTCGAAGTCAGGCGCCCCCCACCTCCCCCTTGTAGTGGCCGCTCGACCGAGTCTTCGAGGGAGAGCGGCTCCGCCCCGGGAACGAGGGAGAAAAGGCCCCCGGAACCGCCCCCCGTAGTCCGCTTTCTGCGAAAGCGAACCGCGCCTGGAACGAACCTGCCTGGGCGGAAGGACAGCCCAAGCCCAGCCTTCCACCCCGCCAGGCACGCCCCCCACCCGAGCCGCCCCGCGGCCCGGTGGAGCCACGGCAGTCTCTGCCGTGTAGTCTGCAGCCCCTTCAACTTCGACATTCGACATTCTGCGGTTCTGCGGTTTCCGGCCGTGGCACGGTGCTTCCAGCCCGTGCCCGTGCGAGGAAGGATCCCGGATCGACCATGGTCGGTGGAGGCGCTGCTCATGGACGGGCGGGGATCCAGCCTCGCTCGGCTCCGGGCAAGATGCCCGGGCCACGGGGGCGCCGCCTGGCGGCGGCTTCACTTCGTCAATATGGGGTTCGTGGTCAAGGCCGCGTCAGAGGGGCGGCGGTTCAGGCTCGACTACGTGGCCGGCCGCCGGTTCCTCGAGGCCCGGCTGGGGCCGACCGAGGTCTGGCCCTTCGAGGACCACGAGTCC
>PXDE01000581.1 GCA_003566475.1 PVC group bacterium
ACAAATGTTGAGTATTGGAGATGTATGATTATCACGCATGATAATGGATTACATTGTGAAGTTAGAGTGTCTCCAGAGGTGTTGCCGCAGTTTCTAATTCATATGGCACGTAGTGGATATCATGTTCAGGTGCAGCAGGCAATTCAAGAAGAGAGATTGGTGAAAGCACCTGCTGGCAGAGGTAATAGTTTAGATTGTTATCATTAAAAGGAGGATCTATAATGGAAACAGAAAATAGGATGGTAGAGCGGAAAAAGGCTTATTATTGGGAATGTGTAGTATATGCCCGCTTAGATGGTATAAAAGTAAAAGTTATGGATCGAGCGCTATTTGATTTTTTATTAAAGATGGAAAAATTACAATATAAAGTAATTATTGTGGGACGAAGCTATATAAATGTATTTAATCCTGATGAGGCTATATGGAACTATATATTGGATTAGAGTTAAAAACAAAATTATAGAGAATATATAAATACAAAAGGAGGTGTAAAATTAATGGGTCGAAGAAGTCTTGTAGGAAGATTACATCAAGTTAAAGTCTATAGGGGAGAAGCTACAATTGTGATTAAGACTGATGAAATAGATGGAGTAGGAGGTTTGATAGCATCTTGTGATACAGAATATGCAGATGATGTATATTTAGTATATGGTTCTCCAGATACTGCTACACAAGAAGTAAAACAAAAGTTGGGAGAATATATAGACAACGATTCTGTTTATGTTAAAGATATGAATATGGGAGATGAAACAATTTATATAATTGGCAATAAACCAATAAAGATAATAAATGAGTAAAAGGAGAATAGGTAATGAAATTTGAAATCACAAGAAATTCTATACGGATAACTCCACAAAATGATCAAGATACCGCTTTTATTGAAGATACTTTAGGACTAAACAAAGCAGGAGACAGCATTCCTCTTGTTAGGGTGTCTCCAATGGGTTTTCAACATAGTATTGCATATTTAGAGAGTAAGAGAATTCAGAGGGAAGAGATTTAAAGCAGAGTATGAATAAAAGGAGTGTTAGAATTGTTAAATTTAGATCGTATGGTGCGGTTTAAAGATATTAGAAATGTAGAGGGAAAAGTAGATGACAATTCACTAGAGTTAGAGTTTGACACCTATGACTGTGACGACAGACCTATTAGAGTCTATATTCCATGGATTGATTTAACATATATGACAGTTCCTAGAGATGCTGTAGGGTTAAATGGTCCGAATATGGACACTGCTTTTATTACACTTAAAGCACGAAGGCCGCCAAATGGACTTCTCTATAATTATTCTTCTAAAGTTAAAAAGATGACGCTAGAAGAGATTGAGAAGAAATTAGGATATAAGGTGGAGATTATAGGATGAGTAAAGAATCTGGCTGTAAATATAAAGATGGTAATAGATGTACTCTCATTAGTGTTCCTCCTATCTGTGATATTCGTAACTATTGGTGTGTAATGCCAGGAACTTTTGATTATAAAGTAGAGATTGATGAAAGTAAAGAAGAGCCTATAGGAACCTTTAGTTGGAAAGTTAGAAATGAAAGTGGACTACTTAGACAATTTACTGTTTTTGGAATAAAGATGGATTCTTTATATTTTCAAGTAGAAAAAGAGCAATGGTATATTCCTTCTTCAGGATTTCCACGACATGTTAAAAGCTTTCCAGTAACACATGAATTGAGAATTCCTATAGATACAAACGGAAGATCAGCGATAGCTGAAATACAGATATTACGGAAAAAGATGACACATACAGAGTTAGAGAAAGAATTAGGACATAAAGTAGAAATTGTTAGAAATACGTTTAAAGAGAAAATGGATGCACAGTGGATAGGTGGGTGTAAAGATCAATGTGAGTAAAAGTAGTATGACCGTTGATATATAGTATTTATAAAGAATAGTATTTAAAGAACAAAGATAAAAAGGAGTGTTAAAAGATGTTAGGACAATATAAAAGAAAGAAACAGCCGAGCAAGCCGCAGGTAGAGGTACATTTTCTACACAATGACTTTACAGAAAGTGGTAGAGCTAAATTAAGAGAAGCTATAACAGAAGCCACAGGATATAAAGTATATTCAGATTCAGTAGTAGATTTAAAGAGTAAAATCGGCGACGTCGCTATTAATGAAGATGGAAAAAGTAAGGTATGGGAGTGGGAGGAAAGATAATGCAAAATAAAGATAATGAAATTTGTATATATCTAAACTCAGATGGTGACTGTGCTCTTGCCGGAGACTTTGTTGACTGCCCTGATACTCCTGGAGAGTGTTCTTTATATAATGGATATCAAGAGCATAAGAGAGGGATGTTAAATGTCTAGTACACCTAGCTCTAGTGAAATGGTCAGGAGAGACGCAGAGAGTGAGAAGAAATATACTCAAGCATTAGAACAAAAATGCTTATATCTAGGGCAAAAAATTAGAGATCTTAGGGAATTGGTATGGATGGAAGATATACCACATCCAACAGTTCCAGAATATAAAGAGTTACATGAGAAGATAACTAAAATTTTAACCTTTATTGACTCTGAATTAATAGAGAAGGAAAATGTAGATGAGTAGGCAATTAGATATAGCTATTCATAAACTATTAGGAAGAGAAGAGAAAGGTCTGTGGTGCGAAGGCGCTTATATTATCACACATCCTGTTCTTAAATACTGTAGTGATGGCAACGCCATGCTAGACCTGATACAGGAAATGGAGAAAAGGGGGGTATCACTTTAGCGCCATTGGAAAAGTAGTTAAATTTAGAAAAGATGGAATTGGATATTATCCACTTTCTCTTTGTAATACTTTACCTCTAGCTGTTGCTATAGCGGCTTATAAGGCATTAACAAGGGAGGATTGGAGTGAATGAATGAACCTTTTACATCTTTTAGTCATTGGAAAGAGCGGGCCGAGAAAGCAGAAAAAGAATCCTTTAGCTATGGTCAAAAGTTAATTACACTAATCGGCTATATTCTTGAAGAAGATAGCGGACAAACCGTTAAAAAAGAAGGATGGATGGAAGCATCTATGAAGGCATTAATGAAAGTAGGAGATATATTTCTTCGCATTGAGGAACTGGAGGAGGAGAACAAGGGTCTTCAGGCCGCCTTGTTCTGTCCGGATTGCAAGGATGGGAGCGTTTGGGATGGCACCGTAACAGAGGGGCATCCTTTTGGGAGAATCACCCCCTGCCCCACCTGCGGGGAACTACGGAAGAAATTAAGGGAGGGAGAGTAGATGACTAAAGTGTGTTGTTATCACGAAAAATGTGTCCATAACAGCGAAGAAACTTGTGCTAAAGACAATATTACAATAAATATTGTTGGTGATAACGATAAACCTGTTTGTTTTGATGAATCTGTAAGCCCGTCTGTTTTGATGTTTGGTTAATTATGCAACTACCGATACCGAGGGAGGGAGAATGATGTCTCCGTGGGCAGCAATAGGTTTAATTGTCGTTATAGCTATTGTGGTTTTCAATTACATAAATTTACCAGACATTGAGGAAATGGGAAAGGAGGATGACGAGCAGCCGTGAGAAACGCAAAGCACGACTTAAAGATATGCAAAACGATGATGCCACACCCGCAGGCCCATGAAGCCCTGCCTTACTGGATTCAACGAGCCGAGAAAGCCGAGGCCGAGAACGCCCGCCTTCAGGCCGCCGTTGATGTAACAGAAAAAGCCCACCTGCTCTGCATTGACGAGCTGACGGAGGCGCAGGAGGAGAACAAGAAGCTCCGGGCCGCCCTGTCGGAATTGGTTCAGGCATGTATGCCGCTTAGTTACAAATGCTCAGTTAAAACTGAGTTCGATGTAGCCATGGAGTCAGCACAAGAAGCATTGAGGGAGGGAGAATGATGTATAACGGCACAACAACTGCTGGTGGTGAGTATCAAATGCAAAAAAGGTTGAAGATGAAGTTGGAGTATGAAAGGCTCCGGGAACGGGCCGAGAAAGCGGAGGCCAAAACCGCCCGTTTCCGGGCGGCCCTGTTCTGTGAGGAGTGTAACACCAAAAGGTACGAGATAATATTTTATAATCGTTTCGCCTGTCGGTACCAAAGAGAGATTTTCAAGGCAGGTAGAGGAGTCACTGCAATAAGGAAATTTTACAGACGGTATCCTCGGGGGACATATTTCACGTGTATAGAAGGGGTGTACTCTATAGACCCCTGCCCCACCTGCGGCCCCTTGCGGGAACAATTAAGACCAGAACGGACTGAACTTGAGTCGGCAAGGGATGAGTTCAACTTATTGACGGAAGGAGATTAAAGGCACAAAAGACTAAATATGTTTAAGTCGGAATTATATGAACAAAGGAGAAAGAACAGAGATGACTAATCCTAAAGATATTAAAGTAGATTTGAACAAACTTAATATAAAGACTGAAACAAAGGAAGATAAACCTGACTGGATA
>PXDE01000624.1 GCA_003566475.1 PVC group bacterium
AGAAGAAGACATCGGATCCCACGTAGAACGAGTCGTGGCTCTCCAGCGCCCCCACCAGATCCGCCTCGCCCTCCCGGGCCAGGATGGCCCGGGCCAGCAGCATCCCCGCCGCCTTGCCCCCGATCCGGCCGGAGCCGATCAGCCGGTCGCGCACCTCGAGCAGGTCGTCCAGCCCCAGATACCGGTCGGCCAGGCGCGACACGTCGGGATGGGTGCCCAGCATCATGCGGGCCAGCTCCTGCTTGAGCGCGGCCAGTTCGGGGGCCAGGTCCGGGGTCTCCCCGGCCGCCTCCCGGAACTGCTCGATCCGCCGGTACACCGTCTCCCAGGGGGCGATGGACTCGCCGCGGCCGGCCAGCGGCCGGCGTCCCCGGGTCTGCATGGCCGCCGCCTGTCCGCTGTGGTGGATGGCCGGCCACGCCTCCGCCCCCTCCACCCGGTGGGGCAGAAACATGTCGGGCGTATAGCGGTCCCAGGCCTTGAGCGGGTGGAGGATCGTCTCCCCGCCCGCGTGGTAGACATCGAGCAGAAGCTGGGTGGTGTCGCGGATCCGGGCCACGGCGGAATGGGCGTGCTTGTTCCGGGTCAGCGCGAAGTAGGCCACGGTGTCGAGTTCGAACAGGAAGGGACAGGTCACCTGGAAGAAGTTGGCCAGCATCTCGTCGGTGGCCCACTCCACGGCCAGCGCCGACAGGTTGTCGAACAGGTAGAACGCCTCCTTCCCCTCGCCCGCGATCAGGTCGTGCACCGCCCCGCTGAACAGGTCGAACCCCGGGGCGGGGTCGACCTCCACCACCTCGACTCCCTCCTGCGGCGGAATGACCGGGGGGTGGGGCGCGAACCGGACATAGAGAATGCGCCGGCCGTCCTTCACCGCCTGCCCGATGAACGGCTCCGCGAAGAACCGGTACTCGTCCAGCCCGTCGACCTGCCAGACCACGTTGTCCCCCAGCCGCACATGCTGGATCACCTCGTCGAACGCGGGCAGGCCGCTGAGGATTTCTCGGGTGGACATGGGCTATGTCATACGCCGAACCGGGGGCGGTGTCAGACCGGAAATCGTCCCGCCGCTCTTCTCGCTCGTGGCTCCCCTATCCGAATGGGAGCGTCTGGGCCCGGAGTGCGGGAGGTGTCGCCGTCAGAGATCTGGAACCCCCAGGCCAGCCGCCCGGGCCAGCGCGTTCTGGCGCCGGTCGAGCCCAAGGAACTCTTCCGTGCCGAGAACCAGGGCCATGGCCACATGCAGGACATCGAGGCTGCGGGTGCCCAGCGACTCGGAATGGCTCGCGCTGAGCCGCTCCGCCTCCGCCGCCATGGCCTCCAGCGAGGGCGTCGCCCCAGCCAGAACCCCGACCGCGAGGTCCGCCAGCACGTGGCGGATCGACGTGTCCCGCTGTTCTCGGGAAATCTCCTGCCGAAACACCCGCAGCCTGACGGCGTTCCGGAACTCGATCTGGTGGAGCCAGGTCAGAGGGAGCGGAAGTGCCTGGACTTCCATGCGGGCGATCACGCGGGCGGTGTGGACATCCGGGACGTAAAGGGAGCAGAGGAATCCTGTGTCCGCATATGCCCTCACCGATCGCCCCGTCCTTCGGCGACCAGATCCGTGCCGGGTTCCCTCAGCACCGTGTCTCCATAGGTGGCACGAAGCCTTGCTTCGAAATCAGGTCGGGAGACGTCCGTTGCCGCCGGCACCGGCGACAGGACCGCCACCGGCCGGTTTCGACGGCGCACCTCCACCGACTCCCCCTGGGCCACCCACTCGAGAACCCTGGATGTCTCGTGCCGAAGCTCGCGGATCGACGTGGTCTTCATAGATGTGTCACCATAAGGTATCACATCCTGCAAAGCAAGCGTCTTCACCCGGCCCAGACCCGTGCCTAACCGCCCTCTTGCGGCGGCGAAAGGGTCTGTCCCTTCCGCCGAGGGCCTGTCCCCTTCGGCCGCCTGCGGTGTGGGTGTCCGGTCGGACAGGGACAACACGGGGCCGGGGACAGGTCTGCCCCCAGGAAGCGGGCTGTTTCGCGTGAGTTGAGAATAGGGAGACCTGTCCCCTGGGCCGGTTTTCGCGTGAAACCGGGGCATGACCGTGGGATGGTGTTGGCTATGCGTAGCTTGCACCTCGTCTTGGCGTTCTGTGCGCTGGCCGCCCCTGCGGTCAGGGGACAGGCCCCGCCGCCCGGGCTGGCCCGGCAGGCGGTGATCGAGGTCCAGGCGGGGACCGATCCCGAGCCCATGCGCGACGGGCGGATCCTGGTCGGCGACGGGGCCATCCGGCGGCCCGGCGGCCAGGGCGGCATCCGGTCGCTCTACGGCTACGTCGCCACCTGGCCCGCCATGCCCTGGGACTGGGCCCCCGCCGCGCTGTCATTCGCCTCGGACAAGGGCGGACTGGTTCGGCTCTCGTTCTCCGGCCCGTCACCCCGGGACGATGACCTCTGGGAGCCGACGCCCTGGGTGCAGTGGCGGAACGTCCGGATCGAAGGCGCCTCGCTGGCCCACCCGGGCGGCCTGAGGGGGCCCACCCCCACGGACCTCCGCCGGCGCAGCTTCGCCAGCTCCGCCGACTCCACGCTCGACCTCTGGCTGCTGGTGCCGCCCGGGGCCGAGGTGCGGATCGCCGCCGAGATGCGGGCGGCCCGGATCGCCTCGCTGCCCGCCCGTCCGGCCTGGGCCGGCCAGGACACCCCCGCCCACCGCGCCGCCGCCCGGCTCCGCCGCGGCGTGAACCTCGCCAACTGGCTCGAGGCCCCGCCCGATGACGACTGGGGGGCCAGCTATTCCGACGCCGACCTCCGCCGGATCCGGACCGAAGGCTTCGACCACATCCGGTTTCCGGTGTCCTGGAACTACCATACCGGGCCCGCGCCGGACTACCGGATCGACCCCGCGTTCCTGCGCCGGGTGGACGAGATGGTCGACGCCGCCCTCCGCCGCAACCTGGGCGTCATCCTGAACCTGCACCACTTCGACGACCTGATCGCCGACCCCGATCTGGAGGGCGACCGGTTCGTGGCCATCTGGGCGCAACTGGCCCGGCACTACCGCACCCGCCCCGCCGGGCTGGTGTTCGAGCTGCTCAACGAGCCGCGCGACCCTTTCTCCGGGGAGATCATGAACGAGCTGTACGCCCGGGCGCTGGCGGCCATCCGGGGAGTGCCCAGCGGGCGGACGGTACTGGTGGGTGTGCCCGACTTCGCCAGCCCGGACCGCCTGGCCGACCTCCGGCTGCCCGAGGACGAGCGCAACGTGATCGTCAGCGTCCACAACTACGCGCCCCATCTGTTCACGCACCAGGGGGCGCACTGGGCCATGCCCAACGCGGCCACGCTGGGCGTGCAGTATCCGGGCCCGCCGCGTCAGCCCCTGCTTCCCCACCCGGACGCCCTCGCCTATTCGCCGGGATGGACCGCCCGCTGGCTGCTCGACTACAACCGCCTGCCTGCCGACCTGAACCCCTCCGGGCCCATCGCCTTCCAGCCACGCCTGCGCCGGGCCGCCGCCTACGCCGAATGGTCGGGCCGTCCCGTTCGCCTCAGCGAGTTCGGGGCCATGGCCGACGTGGACCCCGCCTCCCGGGCCCGCTATCTGGCCGACGTCCGCCGCACCGCCGAGGAGTTGGGCATGGGCTGGACCCTCTGGGACTGGAACGCCTTCTTCCGCTACTGGGATCCCGACCGCCAGCGCGCCCTTCCGGGACTGCGCAACGCGCTGTTCGGGCGGCCCTGATCCGAAGCCTAGAGGATCTGCTTCAGCGCATTCAGCACCCGGTCCACATTGGCGGCCCGGGCGCCGTGGCCCATCAGGCCGATGCGCCAGGCCTTGCCGGCGAAGACGCCGAGGCCGGCCCCGATCTCGATGCCGTGGTCCTCGAGCAGCCGCCGCCGGACGGCGGCGTCATCGGTCCCCTCGGGGATGCTCACCGCGTTGAGCATGGGCAGGTGGTGGCCTTCCTGGCTGACATACCGGATGCCCAGGGCATCGAGTCCCTCGCGGAGCTGCCGATGCGCCTGGCGATGGCGCTCGAACCGGGCCTCGAGCCCCTCGTCGATCACCAGGTCCAGCGCGGCGTCGAGCCCATAGAGCATGTTGATGGGCGCGGTGTGGTGATAGGCCCGCGACCCGCCCCAGTAGTTGAGAATGAGGTTGAGGTCGAGGTACCAGCTCTGCACCTTCGCCTTCCGGACCTTGAGGATCTCCACCGCCCGGGGCGAGAAGGTGACTGGCGACAGCCCGGGCGGGCAGGACAGGCATTTCTGGGTGCCCGAGTAGGCGGCGTCCACGCCCCAGGCGTCGATGTCCACCGGCGCCCCGCCGAGGCTGGTGACGCAGTCCACCACGAGCAGGCATCCAAGATCATGCAGCGCCGCCCCCAGCCCCTCCAGCGGCTGGTGGGCGCC
>PXDE01000078.1 GCA_003566475.1 PVC group bacterium
CAGCGGACTACTGGGGCCGCGCCCGTTCGATCATATACTTGTGCGGACCAACGGCTTATCCGCGAAATCGGGTGAGTGTGTCTCAGAGCAGTCGCAGCCGCTGGCCCGGCGGGCCAGCCCCGGATGAGGGCAATGAGACGCCAAGGCAGTACCCAACGCCTTGTAGCGGCCGCTCGACCGAGTCCGCGAGGGAGAGCGGCATCCTTCTGGCGTGCATTGTTTTCGTCCCCGGCGTCATCCTCTCCCACGTCCCCAACCCGGAGCCGTTCTTCTTCGAAGACTCGGTCGAACGGCCGCCACATGAGGGAGGTTCAACGCGGAACGCGCCGGTGGTGCCGCCCCACGCTGCTGGGGCGGAGCCTGGCAGACCGGATGCTGTCTCAGAGCACGAATCCGCGTCAGTGGGGCGGGCCATGGGACGCAGGGGACGTATGGGCCGTATGCCGTTCTCGCCGGACCATGTCCCCTGGGCCCATACGTCCCCTGCGTCCCATACGTCCCATCCTTCTGAACGACGTTCCCGGAAGCTTGTATTCCATACGATCAAACGGCAGATTTGGAGAGACCGAACCCGCCCGTCCCCGAGGAAGCTCCGCCCATGCCTAGCCCCACTGTCGAAGACTACGTCAAGACGCTCTATGTGCAGGAGCGGGACGCATCGGCCGGAGCCCTCGTCCCCATGGGCCAGGTGGCCCAGGCCATGGGGGTGGTGCCGGGCACCGCGACGTCCATGATCAAGACCCTGGCCGACGCGGGGCTGGCCAGGTATGAGCCGCGGGCGGGGGTGCGGCTGACCGCCAACGGGCGGCGGCTGGCCCTGCACGTGCTCCGCCGGCACCGGCTGGTCGAGCGGCTGCTGGTGGACGTGCTGGGCATGGACTGGTCGGAGGTGCACGAGGAGGCCGAGCGCCTGGAGCATGTGGTGTCCGACCGGGTGCTGGTCCGGATCGACGCGGTGCTCGGGCATCCCACCGAGGATCCGCACGGGGATCCCATTCCCTCCCACCGGGGCACGGTGGCCGAAGCCGAGGGCCGGCCGCTGCATCTGTGCGAGGGGGGAGAGCGGGTCCAGGTGGTGCGGATCGACGATCAGGATCCGGCGTTCCTGAAGATGATCGCCCGGTCGGGCCTCCGGCCCGGGGCCTGCGTGCGGGTGGAGGCCAAGGATCCCCTGGCCGAGGCGGTGGTCGTCCGGACCGGGCCCCGGAAGCGTCCGGTGAGCCTGGGCCTGCGGGCGGCGGCCAAGGTGTGGGTGCGGCCGGCGCCGCCATGACCTGAACCGACCGGGTGCGCGGACGGCTTGTGACCGGGGTGGATCGGTTGGTGCGTGGGTGGATGGATGGGCTCTGTGCGGCCGCCCGCAGTATGGGTGGGTAGGTGGGGGCCTACCGGGCGGGAAGCGGATAGGGGGGATCGGGGCGCTGGGCGCCGGACTTCTGGATGTAGATCTCGGCCCGGCGGTTGCGCTGCATGTTCGCCTCGGTGTCGTTGGGGGCCACCGGCCGGTCGAAGCCGTAGCCCACGGCCTCGAAGCGGTCGCGGGCCAGCCCGCCCTGCTCCACGAAGTAGTTCACCACGGACTGGGCCCGGCGCTCGGACAGCCGCTGGTTGTAGGCCCGTCCGGAGCGGGGGCGCCGGTCGGCGTGCCCTTCGACCCGGATCAGGGCGTCGGGATAGTCGGCCAGGTAGGCCAGCACCTCGTTCAGGGTCTGATGGTACTCCGGCCGGATCTCGTCCCGGTCGTAGTCGAACTCGATCTGGAGGGTGATCAGGGACAGGTCCTCGTCGATGTCCACCGGCTCGATGGCGGGCAGCGGCCGGTACTCGACGGGCATGCCCCCGCCGACCACAAAGGCCTGTTCGGGGCGGGCCCCCAGGCGCCAGGTGAGGCCGACGGTAGCCAGCGTGTTGAACTCGGTGTTGGTGCCGGAGACGATGCCCCGGAGGTCGGCCCGCAACGCCGTCCAGTCGTTGAAGTGCCACCAGAGGCCCGTGCCCACGGCGACCTGGGGGGCGACCTGGCCGCCGCGGTTGCGGACGCCCTCCTCGTAGATCATGAGCCCGCCGCCCGCCGACAGGTAGGGGTCCAGGCGGAGATCCCGGGTGTGGCGCAGATGGTAGATCAGGTCGACGGACGGACGCACGGCCCAGATCGACCCGTCGAGGGCGAAGCGGTCGTCGCCGAACCGGCGGGCGCCGAGGCTGGGGAAGATGTCGAGGCCGGCCTCGATCCCGAGCCGGGAATGGAAGTCGTACCCGACCCGGACGGCGGGGAAGAAGAATGAATCCTTGGTGGCCTCGTTGCCCTCGAACTTGATGTAGCCCAGCATCAGCGACACGGTCCAGGGATGGTCCTCGAAGAGGTCGCGTTCCGGGGCCTGCCCCTGGGCGGCGATGGGGGCGGCGGCGAGAGGAAGGGCGAGGGCGAGCAGGCGGACAGGTCGGCAGGTCATGAATCGCATGGCGCGGTCTCCGTGAACAGCGGGGAGCCCGATCCGAAGCCGTCGGCGGTCCTCCCCTAGATTTGCGCCATCCTACGCCGGAGCGCGGGGAAGGCAAGCCTTCACCCGAGGGTCCGCCTTACCCCCGCAGCACCTCGAGCATGGCCGCCGGGGTGGCGGCGGCGATGAGCGCGTCCCGGAGGTGCCGGTGCCGGAGCAGCCGGCTGATCTCGGCCAGGAACCGGATATGAGGCCCGGTGAAGGAGCGGGGGGACAGGGTCAGGATGAAAATCTGGGCCTCCTCCCCATCCAGCCCGGCCAGGCGCAGGGGCCGGCGGGTGACCCCGACCGCCGCCACCAGCTCGTCCACGGCGTCGGACTTGGCGTGGGGCACCGCGATGCCGTGCTGCATGCCCGTGGACATCCGGGCCTCGTTGGCGATGATGTCGGCCCGGGCCAGGTCGCGGTCATGGACCTTGCCGGTGGCGCAGACCCGATCCAGCAGGAGATCGATGATCTCCTCCTTGGCCGAGGCCTCGACCTGCGGCGCCACCAGCGTCTCGTCCAGCACCTCGTTCAGCATCCGGAACCCGCCATCCGCTTCGTGATCATGCGGGCGAGCCTACCCCCGGATGCCCGCGGGTGCCACCCTCTTCTTCTCCGCGCCCCCGGCACGGAAGCCGATCTCCCTCGCAGATCCCGCCGAGGCGCATTCGCGTCAACCTAAGCACGTGCGTATCGGTGGTGCTCCCATTGAATCGCCCCTTCAGGGCTCCGAATCTTTGAGAGACCGGGTTCCTGGGCCTCTCGGCCCAGGCTGGACTGAGTCGCCCCTCCGGGGCTTGTGGGCGAAGCGGGCAGGTGGATCGATGCAGAGCCCCGAAGGGGCGACTCAGATCAGCCCAGGGCGAAAGCCCTGGGAATCAGCGTTTTATATTGTCAGAAGCCCTGAAGGGGCGATTCAGGTGTCGGATCAGCCCGGGCGCCGAGGAGGCACTCGACGGCCCCGAGCAGAAGCAGAAAGTAGCCGAACAGCTCCGCGATCTCCTCCAGGATCCGCTTGATGTCCGGATGGTAGGCCTCGCCGAGGATGATCCGTTGCAGAGGCCCGTGTCCGAACAACTGGGCAAAGGGCACCACGACCAGGAATCCGCAGAACAGCAGCGCGAAGGGACGCCGATCCACCTGGTCGGCCAGGGCCGTAATCAGCGACCGCCGGTGCCACCATGCGAATCCGGCCAGGCCGAGGCCGACCGCGGCGGCGGCCGCCTTCCAGCCCGCCACCGGGATCAGACGATCAAACGCGGAATCGAGTTCCCTCACCAGGGCGAGCATGGCGACCCCGGCCGCCGCGCCGTAGAACCCGCGCCGGGCGGGGTGGATCGCGGCGGCGAGGATCAGAAGTCCGCCGGTCAGCACCAGGAACCCGAGCTGGGTCCACTGCACGGGCCCGCTCTCGCGAAACAGGCGGCCGGCGTCGCCCCCCGCCACCCGGGGCAGCGCCAGCATGAGCACAAAGGCGGCGGCCAGATAGGCGGCCATTCGGGTCAGGACGGGCACCAGACGCTGCAGATCCTGAACGTCTGTCCCCGTCATCCGGGCGAGGAATCCGAGGAACCCGCCAGGGCGGGTCGGGGAGGCGGGAAGGGTATGGGCCGCAAGCCGTTCGGTCGTCATGGGTGGGCCTCCCTCATGGTTAGCGGTGCATGTGGAGCGCGTTAGCGCCATGTGCGCCTTCCCTTTGGCTCAGAACCGCCGCTGAGGTCAAGACCGGAGACCCGGGGGAGAAGGAGTCGGTGGTCAGTCGCCGCCGCTGGCCCGGTGGTCCAGCCGGATGAGGGGAGAGACGGCGGGCGCGATGCGGGATACGCGATACGTGATGCGGGATGCATGCCAGTACCTCGCTGTTCCCGCAGGGCGGGACGAGGCCGCATGAGCCGCGCCTGGCAAGAGGAA
>PXDE01000199.1 GCA_003566475.1 PVC group bacterium
AATCCTCCGCCCCGGCCTTGTAGCGGGCGGTGATGGCGCGTGAATGCTCGTGCTCGTGGCAGTACAGGCACAAGAGTTCCCAGTTGCTGCCGTCCGGAGGGTTGTGATCGTGATTGTGGTCCTTGTGGTGGACGGTGAGCTCGCGGAGGCGCCGGCCCTCGAACTCCCGTCCGCAGGAGGCGCAGACATGGGGAAGAATGGCCAGGGCCCGCTCCCGGTAGCCCTGGCGGCGGGCGGCCACCTCGCGCAGGTAGGCGTCCCGTCGGCGGGCCGCCTCGTCGGGCTGGGAAGGGGAGGGGGGCATGGGGAGAGTCGGATGGGTGCGGGAGATGGGCAACCGTACACGAGCCTCTTCCCTTCGGCTAGTTCGGTCCTGCTCTGAGACACCAGGTCACGCCATGCCCCACAAATCACTGCTCGCCAATGCGATGTCCCCGACGTGGCACGGCGCTTCCAGCCCGTACCCGAGCGAGGCCGGATCTCGGATCGACCAGGGTCGGCGGAAACACGGTTCATGGACCGTTAGGGACCACACCTCGCTCGGCTCCGGGCTAGAAGCCCGGGCCACGGCGGCGCCTGCCCCTGTGCCCTGCCCCTAGCCCAAGCCGTTGGCCCGCGAAAGATTCCCCGCCACCTGAAGGATCCCAGAGGCTTGGGGGGAGGGACTAAGGTGGGGGACTAAGGTCGGTGGACGAAGGACCAGGGACCACGGACCACGGACCAAGGACAGACATCCCGCACCCCGCATCACGTATCGCGCATCGCACCATCCGCCTCGTCAGCGCCTGAATGGTCGGCTACGCTCCCGACCATGGAACCCGAAGCCCTGCATGTCCTCATGGCCGAGCGGAAGGTCCGGCTGGTGGCGGCCGTGACCGGGGGCGGGGTGGGGTGGATCCACGACCTCCTCCGGTCCCCGGGCGGTTCGGCCTGGGTCGAGGAGATCGTCGTTCCCTACGGTCCCGGGACGGTGAACCGGCTGGTGGGAACGGAGGTCGGCTCCTCGTGCGGCGAAGCGGCCGCCCGCGCCCTGGCCCGCTGGGCCTGGTGGCAGGCCGCCCTCCGGGCCGGATCGGACCTCCGACCTCTGGGGCTGGGGATCACGGCCGCCCTGGCCACCTCCCGCGAGCGACGGGGGGAGGATCGGGCCTGGATGGCCGTGGCCTCCGCCACCCGCACCGAGGTCCGCAAGCTCGCCGGACCCGACCTGGGGTCGGTCCGTCACGAGCAGGACGCCGCCATCGGCCGCGAGACGCTGCGGCTTCTGAACGAAGAGACCGGATGCCCGGATGTGGAGGTTTCCAACCAGCCGGTCCTCGGCGGGCTGGACGTCCAGGGTCGGTGGTCGGAGGCCATGGACCTGCCCGAGCCCTGTGCGATCCAGCCGGGTTCCTTCGATCCCCTGCATCGGGGACACGTCCGCCTGGGCCGGGCGGCGGCGGCGTACCTCGGGATGCCGGTGGCGCTGGAACTGTCGGTCGGAAATGTGGACAAGCCGGATCTGACCCCGGCCGCTCTCCGGCGTCGTCTGCTTCCGCTGTCTGGCACCGCGCCGGTGGTGGTCACCCGGTGCCCGAAGTTCGTGGACAAGGCGAAGGCGTTTCCCGGCCGGTGGTTCGTGATCGGATTCGACACCTATCGCCGGCTGCTGGATCCCGGCTACTACGATTCGGAGGCGGACCGGGACGGGGCGCTCGACACCTTCTGGGATCTCGGGACCCGGTTTCTGGTCGGCGGTCGGACCGACGAGCATGGGTATCACGAGATCGACCATCTCCCCGCCCCGCGCCGCCGGCGCCTGTTCGTCGCCCTGCCCGGCTTCCGCGAGGACGTGTCGTCCACGGCGATCCGCGGGCGCAGGTAGGCCGACTCCTGCGCAGGGAAGGGAGGGAGGGGAGGTCAGGAGGAAGGCGGATCGAGCGGGTGGCGCCATCGAAGGCCGGGGAACCGGGCGAAGTCACGGTCTGTCGTGATCCACTCGCAGCCGGATTCGATGGCCAGCGCGGCGAGGTAGGCATCAGCGACGAGATTGCCTCTGGTCCCGACCTTCCGACATAGGCTGGTGAAGAGATCCCAATGCCCCGACCCCGGGCGAATCCGAACAGCGTTCGGCTGGTCGGTCAGGTACTGGGCGAAGGTTCCGACTTCCTCCAGCGTACTCGGCTCGCGATAGATCCTAGGATGGGTGGAGATACGGATGACCGAAGCCAGCACCATCTCCGCCACTCCGAACGTGGGCGCATCCCGCAGTACGCTCTCGAGCCAGGCCCGGTATTCCTCGTGTCGCTCGGCGTCCCTTCGGAAGGCATACAGCAGCACGTTCACGTCGCACAGGATCACCCTCGTCCCTCCATGCGGTCGAGAAGGGCGGAGGAATCGTCGAGATCGACGCCGGGGAGAACGCCACCGCGGCCGGCGGTGGGAAGGCGAACCTCGCGTGTTCCAGCCGCACTCGGCTTCGGATGCCGCAAGGCCAGTCTCAAACCATCCTCGACAACCGAGGTCAATGTGCGTCGGGTCTTAGCCGCATGCCGCTTGGCTTCCGTCAGTAGCTGGTCATTTAGGTTGAGTGTAGTCCTCATGCAGAGAACCATACGGTCGGATGCATAGATATGTCAATCCGCTGCCCGCTCGACTCCTGACCGATTGGGTGCGGACCCAGTAGTCCGCTGTTCCCGCCCGTGGCGCATTCGCGTCAACCTAAGACGCAATCAATTCCTGTCCAGCCATTTACCGCAGGTCATTCTTCATCGTACCTCGGCGAAATCGCGCAGGCCGTGGGTGATCAGCGAAGAAGCCGCAAGAACCATATCCATGAGTTTCGTCGCGGCTGGCAAGGCCGATACGAACGCCCCAGGCCGGATTCCGTGCTGACGGCGAAGGAGTAAGCTGGACACGTAAACATACGATCGTCAGGTTACGTGTCCATATTCCGAATCCCCATCCGGCGACATAAATGAATGTAGACCATTGTATATCAGCGTAATATGACACATGCCCCACATCGTTCGGGATGGCGCATGACGGACACGTAAACGTACGATCGTCAGTTTACGTGTCCAAAACGGGGTGGGCGTCCCGAGATGTCGGTAGCAAGGCGGCGTTACCCAGCACCCGAGGATGTCAGAACTGGACGAACTCAGATCCACCATGGATTCCAGCCCATAACATGCTTCTGGATAACTTGTTACGCCTTAGGTTGACGCGAATGCGCCCTGCGGGACGGACTGCGCATGGAATGAGCCTCCCTGGGTGGAAGAGCAGCCATAGTCCAGCCTTCCTCCGCCAGGCACCAGACATGCCCCCTCGTCCCGCCCTGCGGGAACAGCGAGGTACTGCTCTGAGACACCAATGCACGCCATTCCACGCAGACCACTGCCTGCCAAGAGGAAGGCTCTGACGTGGCCCGGGGGGGCCTGCCCCCGGGCCTTGTCCCCAGACAAAGCCGCCAGACCCGGGAGAAACCCCGCGCCGCCCGAGGGCACCCGGAGGCCCGGGGGGAGGCCCCCCCGGGCCACGGGAAGGCCGCATCCCACGACTTGTCCGACGTAGCTTCCGAGCGAAGTCGGATCGCACATCCCACAACGCACACCGGCACCTGTCAGGATGGCTGGCAATGCGATGATCGTGGACCGATTCGCAGCGGTAGGCCAAGCGACGGAAGAAGAGAGAGGTGTGCCCGAGGAAGGAGGGCCCTGATCGGTCTCGGGTCCGTCGTCCGAAGTCCGGCCTTGGGCGTTCTATGGCTGCGGTCCTGAGGCGGTCGCCGCCGCCCGCAGCACGTCGAGGTCGCGCAGGATGGCCAGGCCGGGGCCGTTGGGGAAGCGGAGCACGGGGACCGTGGATTCCAGGTAGGTCCGGCCCTGGCCGTCCACGAAGGCGATCCGGGCCTCGTTGCGGTCGGCCGGCCAGGGCACCCGGGCGACGTGCATCCACTGGGGGAGGGTCTCCCAGACCCGGGTGTCCTCCTGCTCGAGCATGCCGAAGAGCACGACCCGCGACAGGGCGCCCAGCAGCTCGTCCTCCTTGTCGAGGGTGGCCGAGACCACCTCCTTGAGCACGATGCGGGTCGCGGTCCGGGCGGCCTGCCGGAGCATGTCCCGATCCTGGGTGCGCCGGGCGAGCTGGTGGGTGTCGTCGACCAGCCAGGAGCGTCCGACCGGCTCGTCGCCGTGGTAGATCCGCGCGTAGGCCGGCCGGCGCATGCCCGGATAGGCCCGGCCATGGGAGAGGGGATGGGCCGAGCGTCCGGCCATCACCAGCACCACCAGGGAGGGGCCGGAAGGAGGCTCGTCCAGCGCCGGCGGCATGGCGTCCTCGGGGGCGTCGATGGGCTCGCCCTCGCCCCCCACCTTGGCCGGGAGCCGCCCCGACACCCAGCCG
>PXDE01000237.1 GCA_003566475.1 PVC group bacterium
CATCCATCCACCCATCCACCCATCCATTCATCCACCCATCCATTCATCCACCCATCCATCCATCCACCCATCCATTCATCCATCCATCCACCCATCCACCCATCCATTCATCCACCCATCCATTCATCCACCCATCCATTCCCTCCTGTGCGCCACCCCCGACTTCGGCTACCTTGCCGCCATGCTGGCCCCTTCCATCCTCCCGCGCCCTGCCCGGCCTCGCGCCACCCCCTTGCGCCTGGGCATCCTGTTCGTCGCCCTTCTCGTCGTGGCGGTGTTCGCCGGCTCCGCCCTCGCCGTGGTCACGGTGCGGTTCGCCGAATCGGCCGGAGGCGGCCTGGGCGGCGCCATCCTCCGCAAAGGGCCGGAGACCGTGGCCCGCCGCACCATTCTCATCGCCATCGTCCTGCTCCTCCCCATCCTCATCCGTGCCGCCGGATGGCACGGGGTGGCCGACCTGGGGTGGGGCGAGGTGCCCTGGCGTAGGGGCCGGTGGAGACCGGTGCTCCGCACGGTGGCCTGGGGGTGGGTGCTGGGGGTGGTCACGCTCGGGGCCCTGATCGCCGCCCAGTACCTCGGCGGGGCCCGACGGCTGGACCGGGTGTCGGCCCTGGCCGCCCTGCCCTGGATGGCCATCACCGGGCTGGGGATCGCGGCCATGGAGGAGACGCTGGCCCGGGGGATCCTGTTTCTGCCCCTCGCCCGGATCTGGAAGGGCGTGCCCACGGCGGTGCTGATCAGCGGGCTGTTCGCCTGGGCCCATATCCTGGAGCCGACGGCCGACGCCTTCGGGGCGCCCGGGCTCCTGCGCCCGACCCTGCGGGTCGCGGCCACGACCTTCGCCTCCGCGCCGGACGATCCGTCGCAGGTCATGCGCATGGCCGGGCTGTTCCTCATGAGTCTGGTGCTGTGCCTGACCGTCGTCCGCACGCGGACCATCTGGCTGGCGGTCGGGCTCCACGCCGGATGGGTGCTGGTCAAGTCGCTCAGCGGCCGCGCCGGCAACCGGGCCCATCCCGCCCCCGACCTCGCCTGGCTGCTGGGCGGCCGGTCGGACGCCCTGGACGGGGTGGTCAGTCTCGCGATGCTTCTGGTTCTGGGGCTGTGGGTGTTCCGGATGCGGCCCGTCGCTCCGTCATCACCGACCGAAGCATCGCCTCCACCCGGTCCACTGTCCGGCTGAGGTGGAGGGGGCCGGCCAGGGTCTCGCGGGCAGCCTGGCCCAGACGCGCTCTCAGGTCGGGAGCCCCGGCCAGCCGGGAGATCGCGGCGGCCAGGGCCTGCGGGTCCGACGGCGGCACCACCAGGCCGTTCACCCCGTCCTGCACCACCTCGGCCATGCCTCCCATCCGCGTCACCACGGGTGGCACCCCTAGGGCCATGGCCTCCAGAATGGCCTTGGGCAGCCCCTCCCGCCGGGTCGAGGGCATCACCGAGACATCGCAGGCTCCGGTCAGGGCGGTCGCGTCCGGCCGGTAGCCTAGGATATGGATGCGCTCCCGGGCCGGCGAGGCCTCGGCCAGGCGACGCGGGCCGGGGTAGCGCTCCTCCCCCACCAGCAGCAGGTGCACATGGCCCGGCGTCTCCGCCATGGCCCGCACCAGGTGGTCGACGCCCTTCAGGGGGCGGAGGTTGGCCAGGCAGATGACCGCGCAGGCCTCGGCCGGGCAAGGGAGGGCGTCCCGGGGGCCCGCCGTATACCACGCCGGGTCGTGCCCCTTGTGGATCACGGCCAGTTTCCTCGCCGGCACCCCCAGCGCGCCCAGGTCGTCGGCCACTCCTTGCGACACGCAGAAGATCCGGTCCACCCGAGGATGCAGGTAGGTCAGGCGCGACCACGGGTTCCACCGGCTCAGGTTCCCCATGGTCCCGCGGTAGGCCACCAGGCCCGTGCGGTGGCCCTTGACGGCCTGGATCGCCGGTCCCAGAGCGCGGGACACGAACGCGAGGACCACGTCGGGGGCCCTCGAGTCCAGCCGCGCCCGTATCCGCCGCACCGCCTCCAGATCGAATCGGCGACGGAAGGCAAAGGTCTCGATGCCCCCTCCGGCCTCCCCCATCCCGTCAGCTCCCTGGGCCGCCGGCCCCACCCAGGCCTCGACGTCCCACCCCCGCCGGACCAGTTCCTCCAGCACCCCCCTCTCCACCCGATCCGTCTCCCCGCAAAGCGCCAGCACCCGCCCCGTACAGCCGGTCCCAGGGCCAGAAGGCAGAACATCGGAGCTCATACCCCAAGTATTCCACGCCCAGAACACCACGGCGAGCCCCCTTCTAGGGAGTAGGGGTCATGGAGTAGGGGTCAGACCTTAACGTCAATGGAGTAGGGGTCAGACCTTAACGTCAAGCATTAAGGTCTGACCCCTATGAATCTAACCACTGTTTATGCGCATGCGGTAGGGGTCAGGCCTTAATTCTTGACATCAGATGCGGTGTGTGTCTTGCTGTCAGTATGCCAAGGCAACCTCGCATTGAATTCCCGGGCGCGGTGTACCATGTGATGAGCCGAGGGAACCGGAAGGAGGATATCTTCCTCGACGATCGGGACCGGTCCATGTTCCTGCGGACGCTGGGACAGGCGGCGGACCGGACGGGGTGGCGGATTCTGGCCTGGGTTCTCATGCCGAATCACTACCACCTGGCCCTGGAGACCCCGGAGCCCAATCTGGTGAGCGGAATGCACTGGCTGCAGGGCACCTACACCACCCGGTTCAACCTTCGGCACGAGCAGGTGGGTCACCTCCTCCAGGGCAGGTACAAGGCGATCCTGGTCCAGGGCCGGTCCCCCTCCTACCTTCAGACCCTCCTGGCCTACATCCTTCTGAACCCCGTCCGGGCGCATCTGGTGGAAGCGGCGGAGATCCTCTCCTTCCGGTGGTCGAGTGCGCGGGACATGCTCCGGGCTCCCGCCGAGCGTCCAACGTGGTTCCATGCGGAACCGGCGCTGACCGCTCTCGGGCAACCGGATACGGTCTCGGGCCGACAGTCGTTCGGACGGTGGCTGCTGGACCAGGCCGCCACGGAAACGGAGACGGAGTCCGAATACCGTGACTTGCGTCGGGGCTGGTGCTTCGGCGACGACGCCTTCCGGTCGGAGATGGCGCGGAAGATCGAGACCCCGACCGGCCCCAGAGAAGGCGGCCCCGCCATCCGAACCCATGACGCGACCCAGGCGATGAAGTTCCTGGCCGACGGGCTGGCCCGGCTCGGCCTGGATTCGGCGCAGGTCGAGCGGCTTCCCTGGACAGACCCCCGGAAGGCCGCACTGGCCTGGCTTCTCCGCTCCTACACCATGACGCGAAACGCGGAGGTCGCGGCGATGCTGGGCGGCGGGTGCGAAGCATCGGTGTCCCGGGCTGTCCACCAGATGGCTCGGCACCCGGATTCGCCCGAGCGGAAGCAGGTCAGCACGCTGGTGTCATGAATCAAGGACTGACCCCTCCCGTGCGGGTGGAGCGGTTCATTCGCGAGGGGTTCGCGGGGCCCGGATGGCGGGAGGCGTGGGAGGCGATTCTCGAACGCCGGGGCGAGGGAGCGGGGCGGAACGCCGTTCGGTTCGGAGCCTGGCCGACCGCGGCCGGGGGCGAGGTCGAGGTGGCGGTGAAGAGCTTCGGGCCCGAGCCGTGGGTCAAGAATCTGGCCGACCGGCGCCGGGGCACCAAGGCCCGGCGGTCCTTCGACACCGCGGTCCGGCTGACCGAGGCCGGCGTGGGGACGCCCGCGCCGGTGGCATGGTTCGAATCCTGGGGGCCCGGGAACCGTCTGCTGGCCAGCCACTTCGTTTCGGTGCGGGCGCCTCGTCATGTGAGCCTTCGCGATGAGGTGATCCGCATCTTTCGGGAGACGCCCGAGATGACGCCCCTTCTGGACTGCCTGCGGAGGACGGCCGACCTCGCCCGGGCCATGCACGAAGCCGGCGTACTCCACCAGGATTTCGGCAACCAGAACATCCTTCTGCGCACCGATGCCGAAGGCATGGCGACGGGGCCGGCTATGGTCATCGATCTGAACCGGTCGAGATTCGTGGATCGCCCTAACCTGCGTCAGCGGGCACGGGACCTGTCCCGGATCCACCTGCCCTCGGATTTCCTCCGGATCCTCTTCGAGATGGTGTTCGAAGGCCGGGCGCCCAAGGCCTTTCTGCGCTGGGAGCGATGGTATCGATCCTTCTTCGCCATCCACACCCGGACCCGGGCGCTCCGGCACCCGATCCGGACCTGGCGGCGACGGGCCCAGCCCCGGGGGGAACCCGAGCTTCCCCCGGACCGGGATCTCTGGATCTGGGACGAAAAGTCGGTCCAGGCCATCTCCTGCCACCAGAGCCGCGACCGGCGGCGTCTGCATTCGGTCCCGGCCGCTCTGGGGGCGGCGGGGGCGACCCTGG
>PXDE01000228.1 GCA_003566475.1 PVC group bacterium
GGTCCGGGTCATCTGGTGGCCCACCCGAAGGTCCACCACGCCCTGGGGCGTTTCCAGGGTCACGCCCGAGCGGGTGATGGCGGTGACGGTGGCGTCGGCCAGGGTGTCGCCCGTGCGGACCCCCTGGCGCTGGCCCTCCGCCGGACCGGTGACATGCGCGAACGCGTCCAGATCGGTCACCGCCACGCCGAGAAGGGTCAGGGTTTCCGTGCGTTCCGGCGGGGTCGCGGGCGGCCGGACGGTCGGAACCGTGCGTGGGACCGCCGCCCGGGGCGGCTGACGGGAGGGATCGAAGAGATTTCGCTGTTCGAGGATCCGGAACGCCTCGGGCAGTCCTTCCGACCGGTCCTGGGCGAGGGCAGATTGCATGGGCAAGAGCACCGCCAAGCCCAGAAGCAGGATCGCCTGGCTGGCTCGCGTCCGGAAGCAGGTCCGGTCACTGTCAACGGCCGGATCCGGGACAAGAGCCCCACTCCCCTGTAGAGCTCTTACGCCCAACCTTCTGGCCTCTCTGCGAACCTCCGTGACCTCCGCGGCATCTGTGGTTCGAATGGGCGCGGTGGCAAGCCGCATCAGGCTCAACGTTGAGGGTTTCGCGTGTCTCATGGCCCCCTCCGTTCCGCCGCCGGGACCTGGAGGCCGCTGAAGCGGGCGTTGAGGGTGAGCTGCTGGCCGCGGTCGTCGCGGGCGGCGAGGTCGAACTGCTCGAGCCGGATGGGCAGGGGATCGGTCTCCAGAGCATGGAGGAACCGGGCCAGCGAGACCAGGCTGCCCTGGGCGGAGGCCCGGCACTCCAGCACCTGGTGCCCGTCCGGATGCGGACGCCAGCGGGGGATGAGGTCGGTGATGACGACCCCGTTGCCCCGGGCCCAGCGGCCGATGGCCTGGAGGACCACCTCCTCGGCGTCGGCGGGATCCAGGGGCAGCGAGGCGTCGCGCATCTCGGCCCAGCGGCCGCGCAGCAGGGCCTCGCGGTCCGCCAGCATGGTCCCCTGGTTCACATCCTCGCGCAGGGCGGCCAGCCGCGCGGACTGGGCCCGCCAGGCCCGCAGCCCGGGCGCCACCACCAGGCGGTCCAGCGCGAGCAGGCCGACCAGCCCCAGCGCGGCGATCATGAGCAGCCGGCGTCGGTCATTCATGGCGGTCGGGCCCCCATCCGAAATCGAACACGAACTGCACCGGGTTGGCGCCCCGGACCGACTGCACCTGCACGTCGCGCACCTGGGGATGCTGGCGGAAGCGCTCCAGGGTGGCCATGAAGTCGGGCTGCGACCGGGCCATGCCCGCGCAGGCGAACCGCCCGCTGTCCCGGGCCTCGATGCGGCGCGCCCACACCGAGCCCTCCTCCGGAAACGCGGTGGCCAGGGCGGCCAGCACGGCCACATGGGCGGCGTCGTCGGCGTACCAGGGCCGGTAGCGCCGGATGCGCTGCTGGATGCGGGTCAGCTCGGCCACGGTGGGGGCCAGCGCCTCGGCCCGGCGCTGCAGGCGGCGCTCCTGGCCGGCCCGGACCCCGGCCACCAGCGCGAACAGGGCGAGCGCGGCGGCGGCGGGGGCGGCCCCCTTGCGGAGCGCCGGCCGGGCCCATGCCCGGACCCGGTGAGGACGGGGCGGGGCGAACTCGAACACCACCGGCGATCCCGTGCCCAGCGACCCGGCCGCCCGGATCGCCGCGCCGGCGTCTCCCGGCCGGGGGCGATCGCCGAGCGGTTCCCACCGGGCCCCGTCCAAGGTCTGGACGAAACCGTCCAAGGCCTGGACCCGCGCGGGCGATGGCGCGGCACCGATCCAGCGGACGACGCGGACGCGCCCGCGGAGGTCGGCGGGCTGCTGGTGAAGGAACATGCGGAGGGCGGCCGCCATCCTCTCCGGAGGTTCCGAGGCTGGATCGGGCAGGGCCTGCCAGGCCCGGGGAAGGCCGTCGGCCCGGAGCAGGGCGAGCACATGGCCGGGATGGGCGAGCAGGTCGAGACCGTCCTCCCCGGCCAGGTCCCCGGGGTCGAGGTCGGCGGCTAGCGACACCGCCTGCACGCTGGCCGCGGCGAGCATGCGCCGCACGGTCTCCAGCCGGGCCTCGGGAAGGGCGGCCACCATGGCCTGGCCGGCATCGCCGGAAGGCGTCCACCACGCGAGCCGCACCTCGGCGGCCGGAACCGGCAGCGCCTTCTCGGCTTCGAGTTCGAGGAAGCTCCGCTGATCCTCGGGATCGAGCGCGGGCACATCGGCGGCGAACCCCAGCAGGCCGTCGAGCGGGAGCCGCACCGCGCATCGCCGCTCGCGGATGCCGTGGCGTCGAAGGTGATCGGCCAGACGTCGGCCCAGGGCCTCGGGATCGGCGTCGGCGCCGTCCGGCTCCAGGGGCGCGTCGTGCTCCACCCGGATCCCCCCGTTCTCGCGGCGGACCACGGCCACCCGCCAGCCCTCGGTGGTGAGGGCCAGGCCCAGGCGCGGACGATGGGGGGAGGGGAGGAGCATGGGGGGGCGCCCTGTGGGCGCGGGGATTGGGGATTAGGGATTGGGGATTGGGGGGGAGGGTTCAGTGTTCAGGGTTCAGGGTTCAGGTGGGGGGGCGATGAGGGAGGAGGAATCATGGACGAATGAGAACCAAAAATTGACGATTGACGATGTACGAAGTGAGAAGGAAGGCAGGCTCGCGGCGCGGAAATCGCAGAACCGCAGAATGTCCAATGTCGAATGTCGAACGGGGCGGGCCGTACCTCGCTGTTCCCGCAGGGCGGGACGAGGGCGCAAGTCCAGTGCCTGGATGGAGGGAGGTTGAACCATGGCTTCTCTTCCACCCAGCAGGCTCGTTCCATGCGCGGTCCGCTGTCACAGACAGCGGACTACGGGGCGGTGATCCTGCCGAGATGCGATGGGGAAAACGATGGAGCCCTGCGGCTAACCTACCGCCTCCCCTGAAGCCCTGACTCCTGACCCCTGACTCCTGACCCCTGGCCGCTCCCTGAACCCTGAACCCTGAACCCTGAACACTTCCTGGCCGCTCCCCAAGGGCCCACCCCAGCGCGGTGAGATCCTGGTGGTAGATGCGTCGGGGGGTGCCGGTGGCGGTGTCGAAGATGATGCGGCGGCGCTGGTAGCCGCGGCCCTCGCGGCCCGTGGCCACGATGTCCGCCGAGACCTGGAAGGAGCGGGCGGTGAGATGGGGGCCGGCCCGCCGCGACGCCTCGGGGCCCAGCACCTCCGCCGCCCAGGCCAGGGTGGGCGGGCCGTCGGCCGACCGGGCGGCCACCAGCCGGGACGCGAGGTCGGTGTCGAGACCGGGGAGGACGGCGAGGGCGATCCCGGACGCGGTGTGGACGTTGACCCGGCCCCGCACCAGAGGCTCGTCGGACACCGTGAGCAGATCCTCGACCCGGGTGAACTCGTCGGCGGTGAATCCGCCCCGATGGAAGGCCTCGAGCACGCTCTCCAGAGGCGCGGGATCGGCCCGCAGCGCCTGGACCACCGCCTGGGCCCGGGCTTCGCCCAGGGGTTCGGCCAGCGCGGCCACGAGCATGGGGGCCTGCGCGTTGAGGTTCACGCGGGCCGAGCCATCGGCCTGCGCGTTGCGCTCGTAGGAAACCACCGTGAGCAGGTCGGCCAGGGCGGGCGGGGGCATGCCGGATTCCCAGGAGTCGACCGCGCCGTTCCGGTTGCGGTCGGCGCCGAACAGGAGCTCGAGGTCGAACCCCTCGACCAGCATCAGCTCCTCGACCGACTCGAAGGGCGCGCCCTTGGCCAGGTAGGGCGGGTCGCGGAACAGGTAGGCGGTGGCGTCGGCGGCCAGCCCGGGGGTGCGCCATTCGAGAACGGCGGCGGCGAGTTCGGGGGTCATGCCGGGCAGGGCCTCGAGCATGGTCCGGGTGGCGGTGTTGAGGTTGATCCGCGACGCCTCGTCGACCAGGCCGAACACCGGCCGGTCGGAGGCGAGGCCGGTGTCGGCCCGGCCCAGGATCCAGAACCTCGCGTCGCCGACCGGGACATCCTCGACCTCGACGGCGCCGCGGGCGGGCAGGCGGCCCGGGGCCTCGGGGGTCGCCAGCGCCGTCTCGAGATAGGCGGCGGCCCCGTCGATGGCCATGCGGGCCTGGGCGGCGGCGATCCGGGCGTCGGTCTCCCGGTAGGCCACCGCCTGCCCGTGCCCGAAGGCCAGGGCCATGGCCACCAGCGCGAACAGACTCCACATCACCACGATGAGGGCGGTGCCCCGGCGGCGGGCGGATGGATGGGTGGATGGGTGGATGATTGGATGAATGGATGGGTGGATGGGTGGATTCGTGTTCATGGCGCGTCACCTCCGGCGGCGGGGGGCAGCAGGGGGCCGGTGGTCCAGGGGACGACGAGTTCGAAGGGGGGGCGGTGGTCCA
>PXDE01000301.1 GCA_003566475.1 PVC group bacterium
ACTAACCGACCGCGGGGAGTCCATGCTCCCCGCCTGCCTGCGGCCGACGCGACTCTGGAACCGGAAATGGAATGGCACCTGGTATGTGGTGAGCTACGACGTGCCAGAGGCCTCGCGTGAGCACCGACGGGTCATCCAGGAACTCCTGCGCCGGGAACGATTCGGGGCCCTCCACGAGAGCATGTGGATCGGTCCTTGGGACATCCGGCCTCTCTTCGACGACCTGCGGGCTGCGGCGGGCATCGGGGATTACGCCGCGCTGCTTCAGGCCCGCACGGTCATGGGCGGAGTCCCCGACGCCCATCTGGTCCGACGGGCCTGGCCATGGGTCAGGATCGATGCCGCCCAGGAACGGTTCGGCCGCGAGGTTCGCACGCTGCTCGAGCGATGGGAGGCCCGGCCTCCCAAACGGGAGGCGGTGATCGACGCCTTGAGGGCGGAGGCGGCGGCCTACCTGGAATGCATGGACAGGGATCCGCTCCTGCCCCGGCGCCTCTGGCCCGACGGCTACCAGGGCCAGGCCGCCTTCGACCTGCACCGGGCCTTCTGCGACGAAGCGACCAGGCGGCTCAAGCATCTGCAGGGGCCAAAGTAGTCCGCAGACCCGTTGCCTCCTGCCAGCGTATCGCTTTCGACGCTTCTTCCGTCCTGCGCCGCACGCATCCGATCCGTGGCCCACACGTGCTGCAGGGCACGTGATCTCAATTCTGCTCGGGTGCAGCCAAACCCTACGGCCGCCAGGCGCGGTGTGATCGTCCGACCGGACAGGCACACATCCGACTGCCGGTTGGCACAGTGCGCTTGTCCGGCCGGACAGGGACACATGCAACCGACGGGATGCTCGGTGTGGGTGTCCGGTCGCACAGGCACACATGCGGCCGACGCGATGCGCGGTGTTATTGTCCGACCGGACAATCACACATGCACAGCGCGGATCGGGGGCGGGGGAATGGCCGCCGAGAGACGGGCGGCGGGGAAATCGTTCGACCGGGGGCGGAGGGTCGGCTACGGCCATCGACTGCCAGCGTCGCCTTCACCTACGAACCACGGATCGTCGCGCCATGCCCAACCCTGTCCGCTGTCTGGCGCCCGTCCTCCTCTCCCTCGTTCTGACCCCGGCTCAGGCCGAGCCGACCGTCTCGATCCGGGGCCTGGCCATCGCCCTGCGCACGGACACCCCTCGCCGCGACGCCTCGGTAAGCGTCTGGCTGCGCGAGGAGGACGGGAGCTGGTACTATCTCCGCTCGGCGGTGCCCCTGGTGGACGCAACCAACACCGCGCGCACGGCCTGGAAGATCTCCCTGCGGCTGGACGGCGCCATCGTCGCGACCGACGAGGTGGCGCGGAAGCAGTTCTTCTCCCCGGATCTGCTCGATCGAGTCCACCTGGCCGAGCCGTTCGCCACCCAGGTGAGGCTCGACGAAGCCGCGCTCCGGGAGGCCCGCCGCGCCTGGCTGCGGGTGGTGGTGGAGGACCTCCAGGAGGGCGCGGGGTATGCGATGGTCGGGGATCCGCGTGTGGGTTTGCCCCGGGCCTACACGGCCGACAACGTGTGCCGGACCATGAACTTGTCGGTTGATCCCCGTAGGCTGACCCCGGAGACGCCGGTGATGTTCCACGTCAACGTCGGCAACTTCGGCAGCTACCACATGCCCATGACCAGCCTGGTGCTGGAGACCCGGTCCGAGTAGGCCACCGGGCCCGGGCCGCCTACGGGGCCTGGGTCACCCCGAAGTACCAGTTCCGGTAGCGGACGCCGCCGCCGAACCAGGGGCGGGTGAACGGGCCGAGACCGACTCCTGCCTCGACGTAGGCACCGGCGGCCCCGCCCGCCTCCCGACGCTCCACCTGACGGAGCACCGCGAGGCCATCCGGGCTCAGGAGGTTCCGGCGCCGGAGGTCGTCCAGGCGGGCTCGGACATCCGTGATCGGGTGGTCCGGCGCGGCATCCGCCTCGGAAAGGGCCAGCACCTGCCGGGCCTCGGCCAGGGTGGCCTCCCGCTGCGCGTCGGGATCGTCCGGGGCGGCGGCGCGAACCCGCCGCCAGGCCGCGACCGCCTCGGCATGGCGGGCCGCCACGGCCTCCGGCGGCCCGATGGTCTCGGCGACCACGGCCAGCCGGGCGAGCAGATCCGCCCTTCGACGCAGCATGCCGGCATCGTCGGCGTCCGGCGCCGGAAGGATCTGGAGCATGTGCCGGAGGTAGGCGGCGGGGACGGCGCGGTTGCCGAACCCTTCGGTGGCGACGGCCAGACCGCGCCAGGCGGCCTCGCGCTCCGCCGCCTCGCTGGCCGCATGAAGTCGGCCCAGGCCGGTCCGGACGCCGGCAAGGTAGGCATCCCAGGCCGGACGCTCGTCCGGGCGGATCTGAGCCAGGACGGAATGACGGGCGGTCGGCTCCAGCAGGTCCCGCGCCTCCCCCGGATACCCGTTCAGCGCCAGGGCATGGAGCGCGGCCAGCCGGGCCTGGAAGTCGACGACGTCGGCATGGAACGGTCCGAAGGCCCGGCCGGGCATCTTCCGGGCCAACGCCGACACCGCGTCGAAGCAGGAGGCGGCGCGGGCCGGATCGTCGGCCAGCAGCGCGCGCTCCCCGAGCACGGTATAGGCGGCGATCAGGCCAAAGGCCACGTGGCGCCAGGGATCCGGCAACGGATCCATGGCCAAAATCCGGTCGCGCAGGGCCGCGTAGGTGGCCTCGGCCGCCTCGGTCTCTCCCAGGTGCCAGCGGGTGTCGGTCAGCTTCAGTTCGGCCATGGCCGCCTCGGCCCGGAGCCCGTCCGGGGCGTCGGGCAGGTCGGCCAGCCGTTCCAGGCCCTCATGGAATCGCGCATAGGCCTCGCGGGCGGCCGCCTTGTCCCTGAGCCAATGCAGGGCGCCCATCACTTCCCAGGCCCGGGCCTCCCAGTAGGCGGCGGAGGTCTCCAGCGGGGCGCGGCCCTCGGCGGCGGCCTGTCGCCGGGCCTGTCCGGTCAGGGCAATGGTCTCCTCCACCGTCGAACGGGTCTCCGGGACGGGCTGCAGGTGGAGCAGGCCGATCCGGGCCACCCCCTTCAGGAAGTTCCGCAGGGCCAGGTCCGGATCCGCGTCCTCGGGACCGTCGAGCAGGGCCCTGGCCCGGGACAGCAGCCGAAGCTGCCGGCCCGGCTCGTCATGGGCGAAGGCGGCCTCGATGGCGAATCCGGCGGTGTCGAGATCGGACGGCCAGGGAATCCGTTCGAGGGCCTGCCAGGCCTCCCGGCGGAACACCGGGTCCGGAGAGCGGGCGAAATGCCTGAGCAGGTCCGGCACGGCCGGGCCTGCCGACCCGCCCAGCCCGGCCAGATGGCGGGCGGCCTGACGCCGCACCTCCGCGGCCTCGCTGGCAAGCTGGGCCCGAAGCACGGGAACCGGATCCCGGGTCTCCGGCATGGGCGCCCGCGCCGGAGGTCGCGTGGACCGACAGCCCCCGGCGAGCCCGCAGGCAAGCAGCAGCCAGCCCACACGGCGTCTGGCGCCGAAGGGCGCCCGCATCGTGGTCGGCCTGGGGAACGGCACGGATCAGCCCTCGCGGCGGGCCTTGACCCGGCCGATGATGTCCACGGCCAGCCGCAGCGCCTGCTCGGCCTGGCGGCCCGACACCACCGGCTCGTCGCGGCGGCGCACGCACTCCGCGAAGGAGCGCAGCTCGCGGAGCAGCGGCTCCTCCTTCTCGATGGGCACCGGCTCGCGGACGATCCCGGTCGGGGCGCGCCGGTGCATCTCCCCGGCCTGGGCCCGGTAGTCGAGCGATAGGTAGGCGTCGTCGTAGAAGACCCGGATCTTGCGCATGGGCTCCGGGCTGATCCGGCTGGCGGTGAGGTTGGCCACGGCGCGGTTCTCGAACTCCAGGCGCACGTTGGCGATGTCCTCGGTGGGGCTGAGCACCGGCACCCCCACCGCGTGCACGGCGGAGACCGGGGACCGGACCAGGTGCAGCACCACTTCGATGTCGTGGATCATCAGGTCGAGGATCACGCTCACCTCGGTGCCCCGGGGGGCCAGGCCCGGGCGGGCCGGCGGGAACGGGGCCAGCCGGTGGGCCTCGATGAAGCGGGGCGGACCGCTCTGGGCCTCGAGCAGATCGAGCACGGGGTTGAACCGCTCGATATGGCCGACCTGCAGGATGCCCCCCCCTGCCTCGGCCTGGCGCACCAGGGTTTCGGCCTCCTCGGTGGTGGCGGCGAGGGGCTTCTCGACCAGCAGATGCACGCCCTTGTCCAGCAGCGCCCCGGCCACCTCGAAATGCCGGTCGGTGGGGACGGCCACGCTGGCCGCCTCGATCTTGACGGCCAAGGCTTCGGCCGAGGGGAAGGCCCGGGTTCCGTGGGCGTCGGCCACCCG
>PXDE01000059.1 GCA_003566475.1 PVC group bacterium
GGCCACGCCGGGGTCGAGAAGGTAGTTCCGGAGGTGGGCGACCTGGCCCATGCCTCCCAGTCCCACGAAGGCCAGACGAAGGGGTGACGATTCCATGTACCGACCCTAGCCCAGGCGGGGGCCGGGAGGGAATGGACAGGGTTGCCTTTCCATGGCAGAAATTGCCTTATGGAAAAGGCTCCCCAGCAGGCGGTTCTCATCGCGGGCGGCGAGGTGGTGCCTCGCCGTGGCTGGGGGATGGCTATGCACCGTCATGGGTTCCATGAGATGATCGCGGTCCTGGAAGGGGAGATGACGGTGACCTTCGGAGACGAGCGGATCGAGGCCGGACCCGGAGACGTGCTGATCTACCACGCGGAGCGTGGCCATGCGGAGGCCTCCCACCCGGTCCGGGCGGTGCGGACGCGCTTCCTGGCTTTCCAAGGTCGGGCCGACGACCTGCCGGCCCGGACCGTGGACACCGAAGGCCGGGTGCGGGATCTCGTGTCCTGGATCGTGACCGATCTCGGGCATGGCGCGTCGCGGACGGAGCTGGCCCCGCTGCTGCATGCGGCGCTGGCCGAACTGCGCAGGCTCAACCGGTCTCCATCCGATCCCTGGGTGGCCGACCTCCGCCGCCACATGCGGAAGCACCTGGCGGATCCGCTGACTCTGGACGACCTGGCCGCCCGGGGCGGCATGAGCAAGTTCGCCTTCATCCGCAGCTACCGGAGGGCGACCGGACGCACCCCCATGCAGGACCTACGGAGGATCCGCCTCAACCAGGCGCGGACTCTTATCCTCGCCACCGGGCTGCCGCTGAAGGCCATCGCGGCCGAAGTCGGCCTCGGAGACGCCTTTCAGATGGCGCGGCTGTTCCGGCGCCACTTTCAGACCGCGCCCAGCCACCTCCGGGCGGGCGGAGCCGGGCGACCCGGGGTGGGCGGGCGGGGCTGAGGGGGCAGGGTGGCCGATTTCCGTGTCGCCCCATTCCCGGCGATCCCATCGGCGGGCGGCTAGGGGTCGGCGAAGGCGAGCACCCGGCCGGCGGTGGTGGTGACGATGATGTGGCCGTGGGCGATGGCGATGCCGTCGGGGATGATCCGCTCGTGGTCGGGCTCGGTGGGCGGGTTCCAGAAGCGGCTCATGTCGGTGCGGGTCGAGTAGGGGATGCCATCGGGAATGATGCCGTGCTCGGAGGGGATGATGGCCGGCACCTCGGTAAGGAGCACCTGATCATGGGCAATGTCCACGGTCATCAGCGACAGCGTGCGCCCGCGCATCCCGGCCATGTAGACCCGGTCGCCGGCGCCGGCCACGGCCTGGAGCTGGGCGTGCTCAGCGGGGAGGGCGATCTCGCGGCTCTGGTCATCGGGGGCGACCACGTCCAGGGCATCGCGGGCGAATACGACGCCGCCCTGCACGCCGCGGCCGGCCTGGTGGCGCACCACCAGGGTGCCGTCGCTCCGCACGATGGCGCCGGCGTGGTGGAGGCTGGAGTCGCGGAAGCCCGGCCCCCACCGGATGGGATGGCGGTAGCCGGCCCACTGGTCGGCGGGCCGGATCCACCCCAGGCCGCCGGGATGGGCCAGCCCGTGCAGGGGGATGGGGGCGTGGCGGTCGAATCCGTGCTCGCGCGGGTCGGGCCGGACCTCCAGCGTCCTCGGATCGATGCGCGAGCGGGCCAGCCGCAGCTCGCCGTCCACCACCTGCATCGTATCGTTGATATGCCGGTGCGCGGCCCCGGGGCTGATCGTCAGCTCGTAGTGACCGCGCCGCTCGGCCGGTCGGGGCGCCGTCTCGCGGACATCCCAGCGGCCCATCCGTTCGTCGATCCGCTCCCGGTTCCGGACCGCCCCGGTGGCGGGGTCGAGCGCCCAGAGGACGATGCCATCCTCGAGGTGGGTGTGACGCCCCGCGGCGACATACAGCGTGCCGTCGAGGAGCACCGGCGAGGACGGCACCTTGCCCACGCTCTCGAGCTGATCGAAGGCCATGATCAGATCGCCGTGGCGGGCGGCCAGGAAGGTCCAGATGACCGAGCCATCGGCCAGGTCGAGGGCGGAGACCGTGCCGTCGTTGCACCCGACAAAGGCCACCTCGCCGGCCAGCGTCGGCGGCGCGTCGATCCGACCGCCCAGATGGGCGGACCACAGAAGCTCGCCATCGGCCAGATTCAGGCAGTCCAGACGGTGGGCGTCGGGCACCGCCACCAGGACGCGGCGGCCATCGGCGACCGGCTGGGTGACGGGGCCGGGCAGCTCGCTGTTGAACCGCCAGGCCCGCTGGAGGGTCCGGGCCGATTCGGGGCCGGTGGCGACCGGCAGCCGGGTCTGCCACACCAGCTCCGGCTCGGCGGGGCCCTGGGCATCCGTCCAGGCGGCGCGCGCGAAGTTTCCCCGGAAGGTCGGCCAGTCGGCCGCGTCCGGCGCCGCGATCCCGCGGGCGGCGCCGGCCACCAGCAGCCGCCGGTCGTCGGGGATGGGCGGCGAGGGCTGCCGCACCACCATGGCGGCGGCGGTGCCGAGATACCGCTCCCCGCAGATCGCCGCCGCGTAGGGCATGTCGTGGTACATGCCGTTGGCCGGGGTGACGCGGGAGCCGTAATGCGCGCGGTGGATCAGCCGGGCGTGCGGATGGGGCGGAAGGGCGCCGTCCTCGGCGCTCAGCCCGCCCCAGGGCGGGAACAGCCAGTTCACGCTGGCGGTATGGGTCCGGGTTCCGGTGTGGGTGTTGATGGCTTGTCCGATGGTCTGGCCCGTGCGCAGGTCGAACCGGTTGGCGCGCTCGTTGTCCATGACCACGATCCGAGGCGGATCCGGCAGCAGCGCGAGGGTCGAATAGCCATAGACCGTCTCGATGTCGGCGAAGTCGGTGCGGTCGAACCAGGTCTCCCCGGTGCGGCTGTCCAGGGCCACCATGCGGTTGCTGTCGTACAGCTCGCGCTTGAGCCGCCGCACGTTGTCCCACAATCCGCCCGGCCTCAACCTCTCCAGCGGCTCGGGATTGGGGCCCACGAGCTGACTGGCCGCGACCACCGCGCCGAAATCCACGGCCAGGAACTGCGTGCGGGCGCCCCGGACGGCGTCGCTGCGCCACCGCACCTCCCCGGTGGCCGGATCCAGCCCGACCATTTCCGTTGCGATGTTGTAGTCCGTCCGGATGCCCTCGCCGGCATAGTCCAGATTCTCCACCAGCAGGGCCGCGAGGATGTCGCCGTCGGTGGCGATCAGCTCGATGGGATCGTCGAACGTCCGTTCCCATAGCCGTCGACCGCCCGCGATGTCCGCCGCCCGCAGGGTCCGGGCGCCATCCGCCCAATACACCCGCGTTCCATCGGCGCAGATCTGGTGGCGGCTGATGCGGGCGAAGCCCTCGCGCTGGGTGAAGTTGGTCGGCCCGAGGTCGATCCCGTCATGGATCGGCGCCGCCGTCACCATGTCCAGCACCGGCATCACCCCATCCGCCGCGTGCTGGATGCCCAGCAGGTGGCGGCCATCGGAGATGTTGGTCAACTGCTCCGGCCCGCGCGCGCCCGAGCGACGGGGCAGGTCGCTGGCCCAGTGCAGGGCGCCCGTGAAGGCATCGCGGGCGACGTAGTTGTGCAGAAAGACCCGTTCCGTCATCAGGATGTTGCCGCGGACGGTGCGCGGCCCGGCCAGGAACTGGGCGCTGTTGGGCGGCTGGACGATCGAATCGCGGCTGCCCACATGGCCGCCGCCGCCGCGGTACCAGCCCAGCCAGGTGTCCATCCCCTCCGGCCGCGGCTTGCGCACCTCCCGCCAGCCCTCGTCCGTCCTGATCAGTCCCAGCCCGTAGCCGGGCGCGATGACGCGGCGGACCTCCGCCTCATCCGTTCGCGGGGTGGCCGCCGGGTCGATCACGAGCACGTTCACCGCGTGGTCGCGAAAGGGCAGCGCCTCGGGCTGATGCCACAGCACGGCATCGGCCGCCGGATGCACGCCTGCCGCCCGGAACGCCTCGTCAAGCTCCGCCGCGCGGCCGGGGTCGGCGGTCAGGGCCACCACCAGATGCCGGCCCGTTCGGGCCAGGTCGGCCGCGAGACCGGGTTCGGATGGCTCCACCAGGACCACCAGTCCGGCTTCGGCGCCCTCGGTGGCGGCGATCCTCTCCGCCGTGAGCGCTTCGGGCTCGGCGGACGCCGGCCCGGGCTCCCCATGCCAGCGCAAGATCATGAAGTACCCATCGTGGCCGCCGACGGGCCGCTCGAACAGCGCGTTCCGTGTGATCGCCAGCCCCGGGTTGTCCTCAGGCGTGATGGTGAACGTGCGGTCTTCCTGCGGCGCCGCGCGATACAGCGTGCCGTGGGACTGTCCCAGAATCAGGAACCGCCGGTCGGAC
>PXDE01000397.1 GCA_003566475.1 PVC group bacterium
CCAGCCTGGGCGACGATCCGCCGCGGCTGCTCACCACGGAGGGGACCGAAAACGGGATGACCCACGAGAACTTCCAGTTCCTGCGGATCGGAGGCGTGTGGCACCTCCTGTCCACCGACTACAAGCCGCACCACGCCTGGCTCTACCGGATGGAGGGCGATCCCGGGCGGGACGAGAGCTGGATGACCTGGGTGGACGGGCGCCAGCTCGCCATCCCCGTCGAGGCCTGGAACACGGTCGATGTGGACAATGCCGCCGCCCTCCTCGATCTCACCGCCGAGGACGGGTTCTTCTACCTGATCTACGGCGGGAAGAACGAGACCCGGGTGGACGAGTTCACGGGATCCGCGGCCCACGAGCGCCCCTGGCCCCGGGGCTGGAACCGTCTGGGGCTGGCCCGGTCGCGGGATCTGATGACGTGGTCGGTGCCCGGAGCGTAGCTGCGCCCGACCCGAGTCCGCGTCCCGCCGAAGGCGGACACGTGGCCAAGGGCGCGGCCGGATCCGCGCGCATGCCGGACGCCAAGCGCGCCCCGGCGGACGAGGCCGCTCCTCGTGGGACGGACGTCCTCGTCCGTCTCCGCGATGTCCAGAGCCTGAAACGCCCTTGATAGGGCTTGAAGAGCGGACCAAGGACCATCCAGGCGCGGCTTCTTCGCAGGACGGACGAGGACATCCGTCCCACGTCCAGGCAAGGCCGAGACGACTCGTAGCTGCGCCCGCCGAGGGCGCGGCCACACGCGGGGCGAGTCGCGTCGAAGGGCCCGGAAAGAGCATGGCGCGGAGCGGGCGCGGAACCGCGTCGGGTTCACGGGCGTCCAAACGCTGGCGCGTTCGGTTACGGGCGTTGCCAGTCCGCCGTCGCCCGTCTAGGGTCGAAGGTTTCCGCATTCGCCCAGGAACCTCGCCTGACCGGAGTTCGCCCATGTCCGCCGCCGCCCGCCCGCCGAACATCCTGTTCCTTCTGACCGACCAGCAGAGCGCGGATGCCATGAGCTGCGCGGGGAATCCGTGGCTGCGCACCCCGGCCCTGGACCGGCTGGCCGCCACCGGAACGCGGTTCGAGCGGGCCTACTGCACCCACCCCCTGTGCAGCCCCATGCGGAGCAGCCTGTTTACCGGCCTGATGCCCCATCAGACCGGCACCGTGGACAACAACGCCCCCTTCCCGGACGCGGACCGCTGTCTGGGCCTGGGCGCCTGGCTGGCCCGGGCGGGCTACCGGTGCGCCACGGCCGGGAAGGGTCCGCAACCGGTTCCCCAGGGGTTCGAGTCCCTGTGCGGGCCCGGGGACGCCCGCACCACCGAGGCCGCCCTGGCCTTCCTCGAGAGATCGGGCGACGGCCCGTTCTGCCTGGCCCTCTCCTACAACAACCCCCACAACATCTGCGAGTGGGCGCGGCGGCAGCCCCTGCCCGAAGGCCCGATCCCTTCCGCCCCGCCCGAGGACTGGCCCACCCTGCCCGCGAACTTCGGGCCCGCCCCGTTCGAGGCCGACGCCATCCGGTGGCATCAGCAGGCCCGGGTGCATCCCCATCCCGAACGGGACTGGAGCCCCCAGGAATGGCGCGAGTACCTGTTCGCCTACTACCGCCTGGTCGAGAAGGTGGACGCGGAGATCGGCCGGGTGCTCGACGCGCTGGAGGCCGGCCCCCACGCCGACCGCACCCTGGTGATCTTCTCCAGCGACCACGGCAACGGCAACGGGCCCACCGGTGGAACCAGAAAGAGGTGTTCTTCGAGGAGATCGTCCGGATCCCGCTCATCCTCCGCCCGCCCGGGCCGGCCCGCGCCGCCCGCACCGACGACCGCCACCTGATCTCCCTCGGCCTGGACCTGTTCCCCACCGCCGCCGAGGCGGCCGGGCTTCCCATTCCGGAGCACCTGCCCGGACGCAGCCTGCTTCCCCTGCTCGACTCCACCGACGGATCCGCCCTCCCCGGGTGGCGCGACCAGGTGGTGGTCGAGACCACCCTCACCCTCCAGGGCGTGCCCGACAAGCCCCGGCACCGGATGGCCCGGATGGTACGCACGGAGCGCCACAAGTACGCGGTGTACCCCTTCGGTCGTCATCGCGAGCAGCTCTTCGACCTCGATACCGACCCCGGCGAGATGGTGAACCTCGCGGTGAGCGCCCGCTACCGCGTCGTGCTCGACGACCACCGCCGCCGCCTGGCCGCCTGGTGCCGGGAAACCGAAGACGTCTTCCACCCGGACGACACGGGCCTGCCGCCGGCCTAGGGCGGCCCGACGGACGAGGCTCCGGCCGCTTCAGGCCTGCGCTTTTGCGTTCCCGGTGGCTCCGGGCTAGAGTGGGGCATGACGGACCCGCAGATTCCCATCCCTCCCACCACGGTTCCCTCGCCGGGGCCGCCCGAGGTCCAGCCTCCGGGCCCGCCCACCATCGTCCCGCCCCGCGAGATCCCTTCGCCCTCGCCCGAGCGGCCGAAGGTCGATCCGCCCCAGGATCCGCCTCCGCCCCGGGAACCCGAGCCCGACACGTAGCCTGGCCGCCTGGTGCCGGGAGACCGGCGATATCTTCCACCCTCGCCCTGCGGGGCGTGCCCGACAGGCCCCGGCACGGGATGGCCCGGATGATGCGTACGGAGCGCCACAAGTACGCGGTGGGGTCGACGGCCCCGGGCGCGCTCCAGATCCACGCCAGCTTTCGCCTGCGGCCCGACAAGAAGGCGCAGGCGGCCGTCCAGACCCTGGACGGATCCGTCCAGGGATTGGACGTGACCTCGGGGAGCCATGGCTGAGCTTGCTGTCCTCATACAAAGCTTGTATGTTGACCGAGAGTTCCACGCGGAGAAGCGACCATGGCGGCTACGACAGTGAACCTGTCCTTTCAGAAGGAACTGCTTGACGATATCGACGCGGAGGCCCGGCGGGAGGCCCGGACCCGATCCGAGCTCATCCGGGAGGCCGCCCGGATCTATCTGGACCGGCAGCGCCGGTGGGAACGGGTGTTTCACGTAGGCGCTGGGGCCGCCGAGGCCGGGGGGCTCACGGAAGGCGCGGTCCGGGAGGAGATCGGGCGATACCGCAAGTCCCGGCGGAACACCGGATGAGGATCGTCTGCGACACCAACGTCCTGGTGTCGGGAATCCTGTTCGGGGGAACCTGCCGGCGGATCATCCGGCTGGTCAGCGAGGGCCGCGTGGAGGGGTTCACGTCGGGCGCCCTCCTCTCGGAACTGGAGGGCGTGCTGCTCCGTCGGCGGTTCGGCCTGTCCCAAAGCCAGGTCGAGGCCATCCTGGGGCTGGTGCGGGAGACATTTCTCCTGGCCTGCCCGTCCGAGCGGATCGAGGCCGTGCCCGGCGATCCCGACGACGACCGGGTGCTGGAGGCAGCCGTCGCCGCGGATGCCACCCATATCGTCACCGGCGACCGACACCTGCTCGACCTCGGCCAGTTCCGGGCGACCCGGATCGTGACGCCGGCGGATTTTCTGGATGGTCTTGAGTCGGACGCCCCTCCGCCGCGGCCGGAGCAACCCCAGACCGATTCGGACTAGAAACGGGGCACGGCAGATTGCTCCAGGCACGACGAGCTTGTGCGCGGGCCTTCTCCTTCTCAGACTCCGGGGCGTCATGTCGGCTCCGATTCCCCAACGTCTCGCCTTCCGCGCCGCCGTCCTCCGGGCGGTACGGGCGTGGTTCGACGAGGCCGGGTTTGTCGAGGTGACGACCCCGGTGCGCATCCCCTGCCCGGCCAACGAGGAGCACATCGACGCCATTCCGTCCGGCGACCGGTGGCTCCGGACCTCGCCCGAGCTGCATATGAAGCGGCTGCTGGCGGGCGGAGCGGAACGGATCTGGCAGATCGGCCCCTGCTTCCGGGCCGGGGAGACCGGCCCCCTGCACCGCGAGGAGTTCACCATGCTCGAATGGTACCGGGCTCCCGGCGACGCGGAGGCGGTCCTCGGGGACACCGTGGGCTTGCTCCGGGCCCTCCCCGAGGGGCCGGGAACGGCCCCGGCGGGGCTGCGGCGGGCGCCGGAGATCCTGACCGTGCGCGAAGCCTTTCTCCGGTTCGCGGGCTGGGATCCGGTGGCCGCGTTCGATCCCGACCGGTTCGACCTCGATCTCGCGGACCGGGTCGAACCCGCCCTGCCCCGGGACCGGCCGGTGGTGCTCACCCGCTATCCGGCGGCCCGGGCGGCCCTGGCCCGGCGGGCCGCCGACAACCCCGCCGAGGCCGAGCGGTGGGAGCTGTATCTTGCCGGGGTCGAGATCGCCAACGCCTATACGGAGCTGACCGACCCGGCCGAGGTCGTGGAACAAGCCCACACGCTGCTCCGCGCGCTGCTGGTGTTTGCAGAGCAGGAAGATGCGAA
>PXDE01000307.1 GCA_003566475.1 PVC group bacterium
CCACCGGAAACCCGCGCCACGCCTCACCCCGCCAGGCCTCGAGGCCCCGGCCGGACGTCAGGAGCTTGGCCAGCCGCGCGTCGCGCAGGCTCTCCCGCAGCGGCGCGGGCAGATCCTCGGGCACGACCTCGGTAAGGACCACCACCGCGTAGTCGGCGGGGTTGGCTTCGGCGAGCCGGGGGTCGCGGCGGCTCCAGATGTCGGCCCGGTCCGGATGCAGGCGCCGGATCTGCCCGACCAGTCGGCGGTCCTCGATCCGCGGCTCGCCCAGCACCACCAGGATGCGCTGGCCCGGCGCGACCTGCACCGCCGCCCGGGTGACGTTGTTGCGCAGGGTGATCTCCGGCTCGGCGCCCTCGACCTCGGCCGCCAGCACATGCCAGCCCGGATCCAGGCCGTCCAGCCGGAACACCGTGTCGGCCTCGGGATCGGGCCGCAGCTCCCGGCGCGGGCCGGCCCGGCCGGAGACGGTCAGCGCCACCCGGGCCGGCGCGGGGGCCTCGGTTCCGAAGGCCCGCACCGCGACCCGGGCGCTGCGCGGGTTGAGCGGAGCCACCTCCAGCGCGGCCAGGGCCAGGTCGAAGGTCGGCGCGTCGGTCGGCGCGGGGACCACCGCCCGCAGTTCGGTCCGGGTGCGCCGGGCCTGCTCGCGCAGGCCCGGAGGAATGACGGGCTCGGAGGTCGCCCCGTCCGAGATTATCACCAGCCCGTCCAGCCGCCGCCGGGCCAGCACCTGGGTCACCGCCTGCACGATCCGGGTGTCGCGCCGGTCCAGACGACGTTCGTCGCCCGCCTCGACGAGGTTGGCCCCGAACCGGTAGGCCGACACCTCGAATCCCCGTCGGGCGGCTTCGGCCCGGACAAAGGCCTCGGCCTGGTCGGCCCGCTGACGTCGGGTCGGCCCGCCCGCGTCGAGGGTCATCGAGTCCGAGCCGTCGGTGAGGATGGCCACGCGCACCGGCTCGACCTCCTCGCGGGCCCGGGGTTCGCGGGTGAAGAACGCGGCCCGGACCAGCAGGGCCAGGCAGAGCAACGCGAGCGCCCGCAGCAGGGCGAGCAGCATGCCGCGGCCCCGGTGCCGGCGGGCCAGCCCGGCCGCATAGGCGCCGCCGAGCCCGAGCAGGCCCATCAGCGTCGCCAGCACCACCCAGGCCGCCGTCCGGCTGTCCAAGAGTCCGTCCTCCGTGCGTGTCGCTCCCCCGAATCGGTCGCGGGGCGCCGCAGAACGGAGACCCTAGCCCAGGCCGCCTCCGCTGGCCAGAGTCCGGCCCATGCCCAGTGCTGAAGCGCGAGTGGTCGGCGGGGACTGCTCTGAGACACACTCCCGCAGTTCCGCAGGTAAGCCGCTGGTCCCTAAAAGCATACGACCGAACGGGCACGGGCCCAGTAGTCCGCTGTTCCCGCCCCGCGGGACGGACCGCGCATGGAACGGGCCTGCCCGGGCGGAAGAGAAGCCATGGTCGGACCTTCCTCTTGCCAGGCGCGGCTCATGCGGCCTCGCTGTCACAGACAGCGAGGTACTGGCAGCCCTTTCCGGCCTTCTGCGGTTCCGAGGCTCCCCGTGCCCCCATCCGAATCGCGAGAATCGATAGCGATAGCGATAGCGAGCGGCGACCGGAACGCACGACCGGGTTCGACGTTCGATGTTGGACGTTCGATGTTCGATGTTCCCCGCGCCCCGTGTCTCACCCCTTATCCGGCTGAACCCAGCGGGCCAGCGGCCTGCACCGACCACCGACCCCTCCATGCCCCCTGAACCCTGAACACTGAACACTGGACCCACCCCCGGATCTCACGCATGGTTGGTCACCCATGCCCTCCCCCTCCTCCACCGCCCTTGAGGTCCGTCCCCAGCCCCGGCTGGGACCGGGCCAGACCTTCCGGCTGGCCGTGAACGCCGTGCGCTACCGGCTGTTCCGGTCGCTGGTGACGGTGGCGGTGGTGACGGTGGCCGTGGCCTTCCTCACCGTGATTCTGGCCGAGAGCCTGATGCGACGCTCGGTGGGGCAGTCCGTGCGGGCGCAGATCCAGGAGGTCCATCTCACCGAGGGCTGGCTGGGCCGGCTGGGCCGGATCCCCACCCCCGAGGAACTCTTCGACGAATGGGTGGCCGCGCCCGATCCCGACCGGGCCGCCCGTGAGGCGGCCCATCTCGCCGGCCTCCCCGAGCCAGAGGTCCGGGCGGCGGTCGCGACGGCCCGGGCCACGGCGCCGCTGGTGGCGTTCTTCCGGGATCTCGACTACGGACGCCGCCAGGTGCTCACCGGCGGGGCCACGGGTATCGAGGCCATGGATGTCCTGGCCCGCCCCGGCGCGCTCGACCGGTTCGCCGAGGCGTCGGTCGGGCTGGCCACCCTCAATCTCCCCGGCGGTTTCGAGGCTCTGGCCGCCGCCATCCCCACCTGGTCCGACACGTCGCAGACCCTGGGCGAGGTGGTCCGGGCCCGGACCCGGGCGGTGGCCCGGATCGGCGCGTCCCTGGGGCGCGGCCCGGACCTGATCCGGACCCTCCAGGATCCCGACCTGGCCTGGGTGCCGACGGTGCGCGAAGCCGGGTTCGAGATCGACCCCGACACGGCGGCCCGCCTGGCCGCCCGGGCCCGGCGGCAGACCCTGATCGCCGATATCGAGGCGACCCTGGCCCAGGACGCGGTGCGACGGGCCCTCGCCGCGCGGCTGGACCGGCTGCCCGCCCGGATCGGCCGCCCCCAGCTCTGGTCGGTGCTTCGGGACGAGCGGGGCGCGGAATGGTTCGTGGCCATGGCCGAGGAGCGGTCGGTGCCCCTCCCCGCCATCGCCCCCGCCGACCTCGTGCGCCTCGCCGAAGACCAGCGCACCGAACAGCGCCTGCTCGACGCCGAACGGCGGACCGCCGAGCTGGACGGAGGCTTCCTCGGCATCGGCGCCCGCATGACCCTGCTGGTGGGGGTGTCGCTGCTGGTCTGCGTGGTCGGCATCTCCAACGCCATGCTCATGAGCGTCGCCGAGCGGTTCCGCGAGATCGCCACCCTCAAGTGCCTGGGGGCTCTGGACGGCTTCATCATGCTGCTGTTCGTGATGGAGGCGTCCCTGCTGGGGCTGGCCGGCGGGGTGCTGGGCGTGCTGGCGGGGGTGATCCTGGCCTTCCTGCGCATGCTGGCCGCCTTCGGCGGGCTGCTGCTTCCCGCCCTCCCCTGGGCGGACCTCGGCCTCGGGCTCGGCCTGGCCCTCGTCGCCGGGGTGATCCTGGCCGCCCTCGCCGCCGTCTATCCGTCCTTCCAGGCCGCCCGGCTCGCCCCCATGGAGGCGATGCGGATCGAATGACCACGCTGGGCCCGTCCTCCCCAACGCCGCCGCCGGACGCCTCGCCCCTGGCCGATGTCCCGCCCCCTGACGCCACCTCGACGGTGGACGAGACGGAAGGGCGGATCATCATACGCACGGTGGGGGCCCGGAAGCAGTATTCGCTCGGCGAGCTGGTGGTCCATGCGTTGCGCGGGATCAGCGTGGAGATCCGGCAGGGCGAGTTCATCACCGTCATGGGGCCGTCGGGTTCGGGCAAGAGCACGTTCTTCAACCTCATCGGGGCCCTGGACAGCCCCAGCGAAGGCCGGGTGCTGATCGACGAGGTGGACGTGGCCCAGCTCACCGCCGAGGAGCTGGCCTTCCTGCGCTGCCGGAAGATCGGGTACATCTTCCAGAGCTACAATCTGATCCCCTACATGACCGCCCTCGAGAACGTGACCACCCCCATGGCCTTCGGCGGGGTGGATCCCGACGAGGCGCGGACCCGGGGCATGGACCTGCTCGCCCGGGTCGGCCTGGCCGACCGCTGGGACCACCGTCCCGTGGCCATGTCCGGCGGGCAGCAGCAGCGGGTGGCCATCGCCCGGTCACTGGCCAACCGCCCCGCCGTGCTGCTCTGCGACGAGCCCACCGCCAACCTCGACCAGAAGACCGGCCAGGACATCCTCGATATCCTGCGCGGGCTCAACCAGGACCAGGGCGTGACCATCATCTGCGCCACCCACGACCACCGGATGATGAACGTGTGCGACCGGCTGGTCTGGATCCGCGACGGCCGGATCTAGCGCATTGCCCGCCGCGACGAGGTCGAGGTGACCCTGGGCGGCATCGGAGGGGGCGGCTGATGGCCGACATGCTCATCGAGATCCGGGGCCTCACCAAGGTCTTCCGCATGGGCCGGAACGAGGTGCGGGCTCTCAAGGGGGTCGACCTCGACATCGTCCGGGGCGAGTACCTGTCCATCATGGGCCCTTCGGGGTCGGGCAAGAGCACGCTGTTCAACATGATCGGCGCCCTCGACCGCCCGACGGCGGGGACGGTCACC
>PXDE01000458.1 GCA_003566475.1 PVC group bacterium
CCCCTCTTCCCCGACGGGCTCCTACTCCTCTCCCCCTTGGGGGAGAGGTTGGGTGAGGGGGAAGCGAGACGCGGCGCCGGATCATCGCCGACTCCTCTCTCCCGACGAGCTCCAACCCCTCTTCCCCGACGGGCTCCTACTCCTCTCCCCCTTGGGGGAGAGGTTGGGTGAGGGGGGTGAGCTGGCCGCGCCGCCGGAGTATCCCCGACGGCACAATCAGTCCACGACGGCCGAGGCCGTGCCTTCCCGCTTGACACAGGCGTGAAGCTCGACTAGACTGGTCGCACCTTTCGGGATCGAAACAACGGGTTCGACGTGGAGACGGAATCGAGGCCCCAAGGTCTATAAAGGACCAAGGTGTTGGTCAGGCCCCTCCACAACCACAACCGCCTTTGTCCCTCTGAGGGAGGTCTATGAAGACTCGTTACCGCTGGCTCGTCGTCGCCATCCTCTTCGCCTTCATGCTCCTTCACCAGGCCGACAAGCTCCTCATCGGCCCCCTGACCACGCCGATCATCGAGACCTTTGGCATCACCAGAGCCCAGATGGGCGCGGTCTTCACCGGAGCCCTCGTCGTCGGCGCGATCCTCTATCCCCTGTGGGGTTACCTCTACGACCGCTACGCCCGACCCCGACTGCTGGCGCTCGCCTCCTTCATCTGGGGCTCCACCACCTGGCTCAGGGCCATCGCGCCCACCTATCCCCTTTTCGTGGTGACCCGGGCTTCCAACGGCATCGACGACTCCAGCTACCCCGGCCTGTACTCCCTCATTTCCGACTACTTCGGGCCGGAGGTGCGGGGGAAGATCTATGGCTTGCTCCAGCTGACCATGCCCACCGGCTATCTCCTGGGCATGGTCCTCGCGCTCACCCTTCGGGAGACCGTGGGCTGGCGGGGCGTCTTCCTCATCACCGGTGCCCTGGGGATCCTCCTCTCAGTGGTCATCCTCTTCGCGGTGCGCGAACAAGCGCGGGGGAGCTCCGAGCCCGAGCTGGCGGAGCTCGAGGAGATTGGAGTACACCGCTTCAACTGGGACACGGCGGTGGATCTGTTTCGGAAGCCGAGCCTGCGGCTGCTGTTCGCCCAGGGCTTCTTCGGCGTCTTCCCGTGGAACGTGATAACGTATTGGTTTTTTCATTACCTGGAGACGGAGCGGAACTACTCGCCGGATGCGGTGCTCCTCACCATGTCCGTCGCCGTGGTCACCCTCGCCGCGGGCTATCCTCTCGGCGGAGCGCTGGGTGACGCACTCTTCAAACGGACTCGGCGCGGGCGTCTCATCGTGTCCACCGTGGGAGTCCTCCTGGGTGCCCTCTTCCTCTTCATCACCCTGAGAGTCCCCCCCGATCAGCAGGCCCGTTTCTTGATCCTCTTGAGCGTCACGGCGGTATTCATCCCCTTCGCCTCCGCCAACGTCATCGCCACGGTCTACGACGTGACCCTGCCCGAGGTGCGCAGCTCGGCGCTGGCCGTCCAGTACTTCATCGAGTCGGCCGGCGCGGCGCTGGCACCCCTGCTGGCGGGTCTCATCGCCGATCGGGTGTCGATGGAGTTCGCCATCCTCGTCATCTGCCTGTCGGCCTGGGTGATCTGCGCCCTCTTCTTCACCGGCGCCGCCATCCTGCTCCCGTCGGACATCGACACCCTCCGTCGGCAGCTGCAGCAGCGGGCGGACCGCCTGCGGTCGGTGTACGGCGGCCGCGCGTCGCGCCTCTGAGCCCTATGGCAAACCCCCTCTCCCTCTTCATCCGCGGGGTCAAGGAGACCGGGCTGCGTCGCAGCTTCGACGCCGTGATCTACCAGATCCGCCTGGCTTGGTACCGGTTTCGGTTCGGCGGCGGCCGGAGACCCCTTCCGGATTCCCCCGCCAGCTACCGCCACCCGGGGGCTGTAACCGGCTGGGATCGCGCGGCCCGGACCGTCACCGTGAAGTGCGTCGAGGGTGTGACCGAGCTCACAGTCCTCGCCCCCGACGTGATCCGGGTGCGATTCCGCCCCTCATTGGCAGCCGACCAGCGACTGCGGTCGTCCTACGCCGTGGTCTGGCCCGATGACGTCTGGCCCCCCTGTCCCTTCGACGTCGTTGAGACCGATACGGCGCTGCGGATCGATGCCGGCCGGGTGCGCTGTCGCATCGATAAGTCGTCGGCGGCCCTCACGTTCCTGGATGGCCACGGCCGGGTGGTCAACGCCGACGCCCCGGGAGTGGGCTGGCGCCCCGCTGGTCACGTGGTCTGTCATAAGCGGATTCAGCCGGACGAGCGCTTCTACGGGCTGGGCGAGCGGACCAGCGGGCTCGATCGGCGGGGCGGCCGGTTCGAGACCTGGAACTCGGATCCGCAGACCTACGAGATCGGTCAGGATCCCGTCTACCTGTGTGTCCCGTTTCTCCTCGGCCTCCACAGCGACGGCCACCAGGGGTATGGGATCTTCTTCGACAACCCGTTCCGCGGGCGCTTCGACCTGGGCGCCCAAGATCCGCAGGTCGCCTCCTTTGGAGCGCGGGGCGGGGAGATGCGTTATACCTTCATATACGGCCCTAAGCTGACGACGGTGGTGAATCGCTACACGGCCCTCACCGGCCGCCAAACCCTGCCGCCCCTGTGGGCCCTGGGATACCATCAGAGCCGCTGGTCCTACTACCCGGAGGAGCGCGTACGGCACCTGGCGGCCGATTTCCGCCAGACCTACGACGTGGGCTGCGACGCCATCCATCTGGATATCCACGCCATGGACGGCTATCGCTGTTTCACCTGGGATCAGGCTCGCTTCCCGGATCCCGCCGCGATGATCGAAGATCTCCATCGGCAGGGGTTCAAAGTGGTGGTGATCGCTGACGCCGGCGTCAAGGTCGATCCCGCCTACTGGGTCTACCAGGACGGTTTGGAGCGTGGGATGTTCTGCACCCTCCCCGACGGAAAGCTGTTCAAAGGCCCCGTCTGGCCGGGCAACTGTGCCTTTCCGGACTTCACCGCCCCCCGCGTCCGCCGCTGGTGGGGCGACTTGGTGAAGAGCCTGGCCGATGTGGGGGTCGACGGGGGGTGGAACGACATGAACGAGCCAGCTATCTTCGGCCCGGAGGGGACGACCATGCCCGATGTGGTGCAGCACGAGCTGGAGGGCTCCGGGGGCGACCACGCTGAGGCGCACAACGTCTATGGCATGCAGATGGCCCGCGCCACGGCCGAGGGATTGGCCCGCTCTCGGCCCGACGGGCGTCCGCTGGTGATCACCCGTTCTGGGTGGGCCGGAGTGCAGCGGCACGCCGCCAGCTGGACGGCCGACAATCAGGCCACCTGGGACCAGCTCCGGCTCACCATTCCCATGGTCGCCGGGCTGGGAATGAGCGGCGTGGCCTTCACCGGCCCTGACACGGGTGGCTTTCTGGGCCATCCCAGCGCCGAGCTGTTCACCCGCTGGCTCCAGCTGAGCGTCTTCCTCCCCTTCCTCCGCTCCCACACCTACCTCCACGACCCCGATCAGGAGCCGTGGTCCTGGGGCGAGCCCACCCTCGGCATCAATCGGCGCTGGATCGAGATCCGCTACCGATTGCTCCCCTACCTCTACACCGCCCTCTGGCAGTGCGCCCAGACCGGCGTGCCTATCGTCCGCCCGCTGGTCCTCGCTTTCCAGGACCAGCCTGAGCTCCACGGTGTGATGGATCAGTTCATGTGCGGCGATCACCTCCTGGTCGCGCCCGTGGTGGAGGAGGGGGCCACGCGGCGGTCCGTGACCCTTCCGGCAGGCCCCTGGTACGACGTGTGGCGGGATGAGATTATCTCCGGCCCGGCAAAGCTGCACGTGGATACACCGTTGGCGCGCATACCGATCTTCGCCCGTGCCGGGGCCGTGGTTCCCATGGGCCCGCCTATGCGCTACGTCGGCCAGTTTCCCCGTGATCCTCTCACCCTCCATGTCTACCCGCCTCCGGGCCTTGCTGGATGTCTCCACGACGGGGTAAGCCCTCCTTCCCCGGGGTTGGGTCTGGCCCCGGAGGTCCAGGGGGGCGGGAGCGTCCCCGCCTCCCTCCGGCGGCAAAGCCCCGCCCTCGGACCCGACCTCGACGCTAATGGCGCCGGCACGAAGCTCCGACCGACCGGCGACGGGCGAGTTTGCTCCGCCGGCACGTCCCGGGGTGGCTCCGATAAGAATCCCTGTGGGGAGGGCGGGCCGGGCGACGGAGGGACGGCCCCCCGTGGCGCCGGGCAGTCTGTCAGCCTCCTCTACGAGGATGACGGCCGCACCTACGAGTTCCAGGAGGGCGGCTTCCTGCTGACCCGCTTCATCCTCACCACCAAGGCAA
>PXDE01000438.1 GCA_003566475.1 PVC group bacterium
CTCGCCGGCGGGCACCGGAACCGCCTCGACCCGGAGATCCGCCGCCGAGGGACGGGACGGCGGCGGGATGACCCCCCGGCCGCCCTCCGGTACCGCCACCGACACCGTGACCGTCACCGGGTCGCCGACCCGAACCTCGGTAGGATCGAGGCGGACGTCCACCGGGGCAGCCAGCGCGGCGCCAGCGACCAGCATCGAAACCGCCAAATGACAGAAAGCGTTCCTCATCCCCGCCTCCGTTCGCGCCGGCGGAAGAAGCCCATCAGGTCGCGCTCCCAGGGGCGGTCGGTGGAGAGGTCGAGCAGGTCCACCCCGGCCTTGCGCAGGCGCTCGGCCTGGAGGGCGGCGTGGCGCTCGGCGCGGTGGCGCAGCGCCTGGCGGACCCGACGGCTGGAGGTGTCGAGCAGGGCAGTGCGTCCGGTCTCGGCGTCACGCCAGGGGACCAGGCCCACGGCGGGGGGCGAGGCCTCGGCCGGATCGGCCAGCCGCAGGGCCACCAGGTCGTGACGGCGGGCGGTGGTCTGCAGGGGGCGGGTGAAGTCCTCCGCGATGAAGAAGTCGCTCACCAGAAACACCACCGCCCGGCGGTGGGTCACCAGGTTGAGGAAGGTGAGGGCAGGGGTGAGCCGGGTCGCGGCGCCCGCCCCGGTGTCGGCGGCCAGCACCTCGCGGATGAGCCGCAGAGTGTGGCTGGAGCCCCGGCGGGGGGGCAGATACTTCACCACATCCTCCGCGAACAGGATCAGCCCCACCCGGTCCTGGTTGAGGCTGGCCGAGAGGGCGAGCACGGCCGCGATCTCCGCCGCCTGCTCGCGCTTGAGCCCGTGCTGGCTGCCGAAGCCCAGCGACGCGCTCACGTCCACGAGCAGGACCACCGTCAGCTCCCGCTCCTCGCTGAACTTCTTGATGAAGGGGTGGCCAAACCGGGCGGTGACGTTCCAGTCGATGGAGCGCACATCGTCGCCGGTCACGTAGGGCCTGACCTCCTCGAACTCCATGCCCTGCCCCTTGAACACGCTGTGGTAATGCCCGCCGAACAGATCCAGCACCTTGTGGCGCGAGCGGATCTGGATCTGGCGGACTTTCCGGAGCAGGTCGCGGCGCAGCATGGGGGCAGGGGGTCAGGGCACCGGGAGCTGGCTCAGAACCTGCCGGACGATGTCGTCCGAGGTCAGCTCCTCCGCCTCCGCCTCGTAGGACACCAGGATGCGGTGGCGGAGCACGTCGGGGGCGAGCGACTTCACGTCCTGGGGGGTGACATAACCCCGGCCCTGCAGGAAGGCCTGGGCTCGGGCGGCCAGGGTGAGGCCCAGGGTGGCCCGGGGCGAGGCCCCGAACCGCAGGTAGGGCTTCAGGGGCAGCCGGTAGGCCTCGGGATCGCGGGTGGCGAACACGATGGACAGGATGTAGTCCTTGATCTTGTCGTCCACGTAGATGGCGTCCACCACCTTGCGGGCGGCCAGGATCTCCTCGGGGCCGATCACCGGGGAGGCCTGCGGGTTCGCGTCGGTGAAGGCCATGGTGTCGAGGATCCGCCGCTCCTGTTCGAGGGAGGGGTAGGTGACCTTCACCTTGAGCAGGAACCGGTCGGTCTGGGCCTCGGGCAGGGGGTAGGTCCCCTCCTGCTCGATGGGATTCTGGGTGGCCAGGACCAGGAAGGGGCGGGGGAGGTCGAAGGTCTCGTGGCCGATGGTCACCCGCCGCTCCTGCATGGCCTCGAGCAGGGCGCTCTGGACCTTGGCCGGGGCGCGGTTGATCTCGTCGGCCAGAATCAGGTGGGCGAAGATCGGCCCCTTCTCGGTGCGGAAGGCGTTGTCGCGGGGGTTGTAGACCTGGGTGCCGATGATGTCGGCGGGCAGCAGGTCCGGGGTGAACTGGAGGCGCTGGAAGTCCATGCGCAGGGCCTGGGCCAGGGTCCGCACGGCCAGGGTCTTGGCCAGCCCGGGGAGGCCTTCGAGCAGCACGTGGCCATTGGCCAGCAGGCCCACGAGCAGACGGTCCACCATAGCCTCCTGGCCCACCACCACCTTGCCCAGCTCGGAGCGGAGGCTGGTGACAAAGGCGCTGGCCTGGCGGACCTGGTCCTGGACGGCGGAAATGCCGGCGTCGGTCATACGGGAATTCTCCGGTAGGGTTGGTGCCATCTCGGGTGGCCGTCTAGACGCCCGCCCGGGGCGAGGCGTTCAAAATCCGCCTTCGCCCGGCTGACCCTGACGCAGCGCCTCGAAAAGCGCAACCGCCACCGTGTTGGCGAGGTTCAGCGACCGCACCGCCTCGTCGCGCATGGGCAGGCACACGGTGCGGTCGGCATGGGCTTCGAGCAGGGGTTTGGGCAGCCCTGACGTCTCGCTCCCGAACACCAGCACGTCGCCGGGCCGGAACCGGACGTCGTGCAGTGGCCGCCTGCCGTGGATGGAGAACAGGTGGAACCGGCCAGGATCGCGGTCCGCCGCGAACGTCTCCCAGTCCGGATGCACGGTGAGCCGAACATGCGGCCAGTAGTCCAGGCCGGCCCGCTTGAGCTGGCGGTCGCTGATCTCGAACCCCAGCGGTTCGATCAGGTGCAGCGGCGTCCCCGTGGCCGCGCAGGTCCGGGCGATGTTCCCGGTGTTGGGCGGGATGCAGGGCTCGTGGAGGACGATCTCGAACGGCGGGTCGGGCCAGATCCAGGGCGCGTGGGACATCGCGGTGGTTTGTACCACCGCGTGTGGCCGGGGGCAATGCGCAGGTGCGTTGCCTAGCCAGGCACCCAGACCCGAACCGGATGGCTGGCCCAGTAGCCGGGGGAGCCGGGGATCCAGACCTGATAGCGGCGGCCACAGGGACCGAACCGGGTTTCGTAGTAGCCTGGAGTCCCGTGGATCCACACCCGCTCGTAGCGAGTGGTCCAATAGCCCCGAGGCGGGGGAGGGGGGCGAACGTAGACGGGTCCGCACACCGGAGCATGGTGCCGGGGGCGACTATCATGCCAGGGGCGACCATAGTGCCGGTGGCCCCAGTTGCTCCATTCATACCGGATGTCCACGGACACCCGGGGCCGCGACTGGGCCGCCGCCGGAAGCGCGCCCGCCATCAGCAGGCCCGCCACGCCAAGAATCACCGCACGTCTCATTCCGCACCTCGCCGGTTGAAGTGAATGCGCTCGGCGTTGGGACGCCCGGCAACGACGGCTATTCGATGCGAAATCGCTCCCGGGCCGCGCGGCCCCACCCGGGGTCAGGTGCCGGTTCGGCGGGGCCGGGGCGGGTCGGGCCGGATCGGGATTGCCTCCACCTGAACCGGCTGCCCGGCCCGGATGAGGTCGATCTCCACCACGTTCACCCCGGCTTCGGTGACAAGTCGGGCCACGTCCTCGGCAATCCGGACGGGCTGGCCATTGATGGCCACCAGCACGTCGCCGGGCTGGATGCCGGCCTCCTGGCCAGGGGACTCGGCGGCCACGCTGGCCACCAGGGCCCCGCCGCCCTGGGCGACGCCCATCATGGCCGCCATATCGGGGGTGAGCGTGTAGGTGGCGATGCCCAGCCGGGGCGGCGGGGGAGGCGGGGGAAGCTTGGCCATGGTCTCGCGGACCTCGCGCATCATCTCGTCGAACTGGGCGCGGGCGGTGCGGACCCATTCGGCGTCGGCCGGGCGGCCGGGCGGGGCCTCCGCTGAAGGGGAAGGCGTCCGGGCAAGCAGATCCGCCACCTCGGCCCGAACCGCCTCACGCCAGCCCTTGGGAAGGTCGCCTCCTTCGGCGGCCGGCGCGGCGGAGGTCACACCGGGGCGGGCTTCCAGGGTCACGTTCAGGGTGGTCTCCCGGCGTCCCCGGCGCACCCGGACCGGCACGGGCCGGTCGGCCGGGGTCTCCTGGACCAGGCGGATGAACTGGCGCACCCCGCGCACGTTCTCCTCGTCCCAGGCCAGCACCAGATCCTTCTCGACGAACCCGGCCCGGGCGGCGGGGGAATCCGGCACCACGCTGGTCACCACCACGCCCCGGGCCCGGTCCAGGCCGAGGCCCCGAACCTGATCCGACGCCACGTCGTCGACCATCACCCCCAGGAACACGCCGACGCCGGACGTCTGCGCCCAGCCCGTCGCCACCATCGCGAACCACGCCACCCCGATTCCTGCTGCCAGACCCATCCGAGCCATTCGAAAGTCCTCCGTTCCATTGCTGTGCGGTAAGCGGCATACCATGGCCGGTCGGGGCCTTGGGATCAAACCAAAAGGTCGTGCCCGGCAGACCGATCTGTCCACTCCATCGGGTCAGCGAGGCACACCAGCGTCCGGATGGGATGAGGGCCAGGCCAGGAA
>PXDE01000539.1 GCA_003566475.1 PVC group bacterium
CACCGCGCCGACCGCCGGTCCCCGCTATTCCGCGACCTCGACGGCCCCTGCTTCGTGGCCCGCTCCCCGGCGGTGGACCTCGGCCCCGAGCCGGCGGAGGCGCTGGCCTACGAGACGCTGGGGCCGAAGGAGCTGTTTCTCAGTTTCGCCGGGCAGCACGCGGCAGAGCATCCGCTGCACCGTGCGTTGGCCGCGCTGGGGCCAGGGAGCGCGCTCGAGCTTGTTCCGTCAGGTCAGGGCCTGGCCCTGCGATGCCCGGGAGGCGAGATCGTGGCCCGGCTGTCCGCGGAGGCCGCGAGGACATGGTTGCCGAGGCTGGGCCACGTGGCCGAGGTCCGGACGCTCGGCCTGTTCGTCCGTCGGCGCGAGGACGGCCAGGAGCCCGAGTTCGCCGATCGCCTCCTCGCCGACCGCTGGGAGCTGCCATTGTGCGAGGTGGCGTACCGAGCGCGGTGAGGGCGGCGGGCGCGGCGGCATCGCAGCCTGGATCCTTTCACCCCCTTGTGGCCCGCGCCCCCGCCGTCTTCTTATCCTTCCGGGGCATCGGCCCGGCCGATGCCTTCCAGGTCCGCCAGCGCTTCGGCGTCGGCAAGATCCTTCGTCCTTCCGGCCGCGCGCTTGTTGCGGATGAGATCCACCACCGTCGGGATGCGCACGTGGATGCCTTCGATCTCCACCGAAGCCGCCTTGCCAAACGCCTCCTCGAACTGGAGGCCTGACGCAGCGGTGATGATGTCGATGCGCCGGGGGGCGACACCGATCTGGAACACCGTGCCTTCTCGCTCGAGGTCGGCCTGGGAGATCTCATGCAAGGGCGCGCCGAACCGGGCGAGCGCACGCAGGACGGCGGCGGCATTGTCCGGACCGGGCCGCACCCAGATGTCGATGTCCATGGTGGCGCGAGGGTATCCATGGGCGGCCAGGGCGTAGGCGCCCACGAGGAGGAAATCAACCTTCTCGTCGGCCAAGGCGTGCAACATGTCTCTGTAGTCTTCGTTCAGCATCGTGGCGCGGACTGAGGGATGTCACTTCGCGGGTGAGTGGCCACACCATCCCGAGACGCTCCGCAGGAGTTCCCTGGACGATGTTCGGGCTGTGGCCCTCGGTTCTGTGGAGGGTTACGATCCGTGCTCCTCTCATGAGACCAGTATGCCCTCATGGCGCGGCCGCGCCAACTCGATAGTTGGCCGACGCCGGGCCGCCGATGGCCCTGGCCGCGACCGGCCGCCTCGACCTGCTCTGTCGGGTGTCCTCGGTCGTGGCCATTCCCGAGGCCGTGGCCGAGGAGCTCTGCCTGGATTCCGGCCTGCCCGGGGCCGCGCGGCTCGCGGACGCAATCCGGCCCAGGGGATGGATCCGCGTGCTGGCCGCTCCGCCATCGGAAGAGGGGGGCCTCCGGGACTGGGGCCCGGGGAGGCCGAGGCGATCCTCCTCGCCGAAGCCCTCAGACTGACGCTTCTCGCCGACGACCGTCGGGCCAGGCGGGCCGCCGCCGCACGGAACGTGGCCTGCATCGGGACGGGACGGCTTCTGATCGAAGCCAAACGCAAGGGGCACCTCGACCGGGTGGCCCCGGTCCTGGACGAACTGGATGCCGTCGGCTACCGGCTGTCCGCCCCCCTCCGCGCCCGCATCCTGGAACTGGCGGACGAGGGCTGACGGCAGGGCCCGGGGCCTGCCCGAGAGCGTCCCCGCGACCTGCGGGAAACCAATTCCCCGAGTCTCCTCAAGTGGTGCGGTGCTGGTCGCGGAAGACGCCGGGCGTCATACCGGTTGCGGTGCGGAATCGGGTGATCAGGTGCTCCATGTCGCGGAACCCGCACGTGGCGGCGATCTGCAGCAGCTTCGCGTCGGTTTCGATCAACTGCCGCTTCGCCTTCTGGATGCGGATGCGGTAGATCTCCTCCAAGACGGTTCGGCCCACACTCGCCTGGAACCGCCGTGCCAGCGACCGCCGGTCCATGCGCACCGCCTCGATCACCGAGGCGACATTAATGGGCTCGGCCGCGTGGTCGGCGATAAACCGCATCGCCGCCGCCACCGCCGGGTCGCTTACCGCCGTCACATCCGTGGAATGGCGGGTCACGATGTGCGTCGGTCTCACGCTGACCGGCAGGTCGCCCGGATGCCTCGCGTGGATCAGGTCGGCGAGCACCCGCGCGGCCTGATAGCCAATCTCTTCCCCGTTGAGATCGATCCCGGAGAGGTCGACCAGCCCCGACTGGCACATCAATTCATTGTTCCCCAAGCACAGCACGGCCACATCGATCGGCACGTCCAGCCCGGCCAATCTGCATTCTTCCACGAACCGGGCTCCCACCCGCTCCGTGGCCGCGATCACCGCCGTCGGGGGGGTGACCGCCTCGACCCAGCCTCCTTTCCCGGCCGGCCCACCCGCTCGCCCCGCCCTCTTCACGTTGAGCTGGATCCATACCGTGTCGAGTCCTTTCGCGGCCGCCTGCTCGCGCACCGCCTCCCATATCGCCGCCTCCCACGGCTGGCCTTCATACGTGAGGCACGCCAGGCGCGTGAATCCCCTCTCCTTCAGGTACACCACGCCCATCTTCACCGCAGCGTCCCGGTCATATCGGACCCGTGCGAACCCGGGATGGTCCAGACCCGCCAGATCCACCACCGGCAGCCGCGTCCTCCGCAGCCGACGGGCGAACTCTGGCGTGGAGACGTGTCCGATGACCCCAAGGGGATTCCGCCCAAGCGCCTGGTCGAAGTACTCAAGGTTGTGCAGCGCGTCGAGCAGCAGCCACGGCTGGTGGTGACGCCGATAGCGGTTGATGCCTTCGCGGATCGCCGCGTCCAACCCGTACATGGCGACACCGGCTATCACCACCGCCGGGATCGCGGGCTGTTGCCTGCGGTTCATCGCCTGCCTCTTCACATGGGTGCCCAAATCCACAGTCGAATATTCCAAAACAGGGATTGTTCTGCCAGCCAGAAGTGGCATTCTGTATGCGGAACCACGGGGCGCGTCTGTGGTGGTGTCGACAGGCGTGCCTAAGCCATTTCATCGAACCGAGGATTCGACATGTCCAGAAAGCTCCCCCATCGCGGCCTGCTGTATGCCTCGCTGATCGTCGGGATGGTCCTTGGCGCAGAGGCCGCCCATGCGGCCATCATCGCCACTGACGACGTGGAGGTCGACAACTACACGTACACCGGCGCAATTGCCCAAGGGCCCAACCTGCGGGACAGTGGGGACCAGGGGTTGACCGCGCAAGCGGGCACGAAGTTCATGTCATTGAGCCAGTCGGGCGCTCAGAATCCCGGCCCCGGCACGCTCGTGCTCAACGGTGGCTTCGGCCCCGGCACCCCGATCCAGGCAGGCACCTATCAGGTGACCGTCCTGGCGGGCGAAGGCAACATAGACCGCCAGACCTGGACATCCTTTGACGTGTTTCTGAGAACCTTGGGCGGCATTGAGCTGCCTGATCGATCCGTGATCACTCCCTTCGTGAACCCCAACACCCCCACCACCGCGGAATGGATCCCCACGACCGTGCAGTACATCGTGCCCTCGACAGTCCCCTGGTTGGAGAGCAATTCACGTGGGGCGCGAATTACGTCATCCCCAGCCAGGCCTTCTATGGTGCGTGGGACGCCGTGAGCGTCGATTTCACCGAAACCCCTTCGCCCGCGATCCCGGAGCCCGGATCGCTGATACTTCTCGGCTTCGGCGCGCTGGCCATGTTGCGTCGGCGTCGCCGGGCTCTTCGCCGAAGGGCGGAATAGTCCTCCTGCGCAGACGGAGGGACGTCACTTCGCGGGTCGGCGGGCACGCTGTTCCGAGACGTCCCGCCGGAGTTCCCTGGACGATGTTCGGACGGTGGCCTACCGTTCGGTGGAGGGTTACGATCCGTGCTCCTCTCATGGGACCAGTATGCCCTCATGGCGCAGCCGCGCCAACTCGCACGGCCCGGAACTCCTGGCGTACCTGGGCGTGCGGCCTGGCCCAGTGAGCGCCACCGCTTTGGTTTGGCCCGGAGGCAGCCCCGAAGAATGAGGGTTCAGGGGTCAGTGAGCGCCGCTGGTCCGGTGGGCCAGCCGGATGAAGGGTGAGTCGGCGGCGCCGATCCGACGTCGCCAAGGCGCTACGTCGGACAAGTTGTGGGCTGTGGGATGTGCGATGTGGGCCGGTCCCTCCGTGGCCCGGGCATCTTGCCTGCCCTGAGCCCGTCGAAGGGGCCCGGAGCCGAGCGAGGTTCGGTCCCGATCCGGCCATGAGAAGCGCTTTCGCCGACCATGGTCGATCCGGGATCCGGCCTCGCACGGGCACGGGCTGGAAGC
>PXDE01000474.1 GCA_003566475.1 PVC group bacterium
GCCACCTGCTCGCGCCACGCCACCAGCCGGGGACAGGCCCGGCACCCCACCACCTCGTCACACACCCGTTCAAGCGTCGAAGACAAGGGGACACTCCTTACAAGCATTTGCGCTACAATGGATAACAAATAAATTCATGAAAAACTACGCAACATACAAAAACGAATGCTTAATAGGTAATAAATCATGAATTGTTTCGTAAGTTTATCACGCAGAATAGGATACAAGGAGTGTCCCCTTGCATCTCTGCCCCTTATCTGTCGGCCCGGGTGAGGGGGCGGGCGCGGGGGCCGTTGCGCGGGCCGTTGCGGCCGGCCAGGTCCTCGGGCTTCTTGGGCCTCACCGCCACTCCATCGGGTCCGAGCAGTTCCTCCAGGCGGACGATCAGCTCGCGGGTCACCTTGACCCCGCAGGATTCCGCCGCGTCGAGCACCACCAGGTCCTGGGGGAGCGGGATCTCGATGAGGATCCGGACCGACCCCGGATAGTGGAGGGAGGTCTCGTGGAGGCTCCGGAGGATGGGGGCCGCCTCCGCCTCGCTGGCCACCGGAGGCAGGCGGAGGCGCAGGCGGTCGGTGATCAGCTCCGCCGCCCGGTCCAGGGGAACCGCCTTGTCCACGATAACCTTTCCGGAGAATCCCTCCTCCCGCTGCCAGCGTCCGGTGAGCATCAGCCGCGCGTCGTCCACGAGGTACACGCCGCACTGCTTGAAGGCGGCGGGAAAGGCCACGGCGTCCACCTGGGTCTCCAGGCCCTCCAGAGCGAAGGCGGCCATGGCCTCGCCGGTCTTCCGGGTGAAGAGCTTCCGGAAGCCCTTGACCATCCCCCCCACGGTCACCGGGGTGTCGTGCTCCAGGTCGGTCAGCTCGGAGAGCCCGTGGCTCTGGAGCTTCTCCAGCTCCCAGCGGAACGAGTCCAGCGGGTGGCCGGACACGAAGAAGCCCAGGAGATCCTTCTCCTCCCGCAGCATCTGCGCGGTGGGCCAGGCCGGGGCCTCGGGGAGGATGTCGTCATCCCGCGGGGTGCCCGTCTCTCCGCCGTCCTCGGGGGACAGCAGGTCGAACAGCAGCGACTGGCCGGACTGGCGCTCCCGCCGCCGGCTCGCCGCATGGGTCATCACCGTCTCCAGGCCCTCGAACAGGCGGCCCCGGGACAGGCCGGTGAAGTCGAACGCCCCGGCCCGGATCAGGCTCTCCAGGCACTTCTTGTTGACCGTGGGGGCCTCGATGCGCAGGCAGAAGTCGGCCAGCCCCGCATAGGGCCCCTGGGCCTCCCGCTCGGCCACGATGGCGTCCACCGCCGACCCGCCCACCCCCTTGATCCCGGCCATCCCGAACCGGATGGCCGCGCCATCCGGGGTGAAGTACCGCCCGGAGGCGTTCACGTCCGGAGGCTGGATCTCGATCCGCATGGCCTGGGTGGCGGCCAGAAACTTGGCCAGCTTGTCCGGCCGGTCCATCTCGCTGGTGAGCAGGGCGGCCATGAACTCGACCGGATAGTGGGCCTTGAGGTAGGCGGTCTGGTAGGCGACCACGGCGTAGGCGGCCGTGTGCGACTTGTTGAACCCGTACTCCGCGAACTTGGCGATGAGGTCGAAGATCTGGGCCGCCCGGGCCTTGGGGATGCCGTTCCGCACGCAGCCCTCCACGAACTTGGCCCGCTGCCCCTCCATCTCCACCGGGTTCTTCTTGCCCATGGCCCGGCGCAGCACGTCGCCCTCGCCCAGCGAGAACCCGGCCAGCACGTTGGCCGCCTTCTGCACCTGCTCCTGGTAGACGAAGATCCCGTAGGTCTCCTTGAGCACGTCCTCGAGGAGCGGATGGTCGTAGGCGATGGGCACCTCGCCCTTCTTGCGGGCGACGTAGTCGGGGATCATGCCCATGGGCCCCGGCCGGTACAGGGCGATGATGGCCATGAGCTCCTCGAAGGTGGAGATCTCCATCTTGCGGAGCAGATCCTGCATGCCTCCGCTCTCGAGCTGGAACACCCCCACCGTGTCGCCCCGGGCCAGGAGCTGGTAGGTCGCGGCGTCGTCGTAGTCGGCCAAGCCGATGTCGACCTCCACCCCCCGGGTGTTCCGCACATGGTCCACCGCGTCCTGGATCACGGTGAGGGTCTTCAGCCCCAGGAAGTCCATCTTGAGCAGGCCCGCGTCCTCGACCTGCTTCATCTGCCACTGGGTCTGGGGCTCGCCCTTGTCCTTGTCCAGGGTCATGGGCACGATCTCGTCGAGCGGGCGCTCGCCGATCACCACCCCCGCCGCGTGGGTGCCCGGGTTCCGGGGCAGCCCCTCCAGCACCGGGGCGTACTCCATGATCCGCTTCGCGTCCGGGTCGGTGGTCGCGATCTGCCGGAAGTCCGGACTCTTCTCCAGCGCCTTGGCCAGGGTCACGTCGGGGCCCTCGGGCACCGCCTTGGCGATCCGGTCGGCCACCGGCAGCGGGATGTCGAGCACCCGGGCCACGTCCCGGATCACCGACTTGGCCCCCATGCTCCCGAAGGTGATGATCTGCGCGGTGTTCTCGCGCCCGTACCGCTGCTTGACGTACTGGATGACCTCCCCGCGGCGGCGCTGGCAGAAGTCGATGTCGAAGTCCGGCGGACTCACCCGCTCCGGGTTCAGGAACCGCTCGAAATACAGGCCGAACCGCAGGGGGTCGAGATCGGTGATCTCCAGCACGTAAGCGAGGAGGCTTCCCGCCCCCGAGCCCCGTCCGGGCCCCACCGGCACTCCCTCCCGCTTGGCGTGCTGCACGAAGTCCGACACCACCAGGAAGTAGTTCACATAGTTGGTGCGCTGGATCACCTCCAGCTCGAAGAAGAACCGGTCCGCGATCTCCTTCTCCCGCTCGTCCTTCGGCTTGGCCACGTCCTCCACGCCGTAGCGCTTGCGCACGCCCTCGGCGCCCAGGCGGGTGAGGTAGGCCAGGTCGTCGAATCCCGGATCGGCGTTGAACTTGGGGAAATGGCTGGCGTGCTGGCCCAGATCCAGCGTGAGGTCGCAGCGTTCGGCGATGAGCAGGGTGTTGCGCAGCGCCTCCGGCCAGTGCCCGAAGAGCTGCCACATCTCCTGCGGGGTCTTCAGGTAGAACTCGTGCTGGTCGTAGCGCAGCCGGTTGGTGTCGGCCACCTTCTTGCCGGTGCCGATGCACATCATCAGGTCATGGGCGTCGGCGTGCTCCTTGGCCAGGTAATGGGAGTCGTTGGTGGCCACCAGGGGCAGCCCCGTCTTCCGGTGCACCTCGAGCACGCCCTCCAGCGCCTGCTTCTGCTCCCGGATGCCGTGGTTCTCGAGTTCGAGGTAGAAGTTGTCCGGCCCGAAGATCTCCGCGTACTCCCGGGCCACCCGCTCGGCCTTGCCGAGGTCGTTGGCCCGCACGCAGGTCTCGGCCAGCTCCCCGGCCAGGCAGGCCGACATGCCGATAAGCCCCTCGGCGTGGCGGCTCAGCAGATCCTTGTCGATCCGGGGCTTGTAGTACATGCCCTCGGTGTGCGCTCTCGACACCAGCCGGACCAGATTCCGGTACCCGGTCTCGTTGGTGGCCAGCAGCACGAAGTGGTTGTTCTCGCGCTCGCCCCGGGCCGTGGGCCGCTTCACCGCCATCGACCCCTTCGAGATGTAGGCCTCGCAGCCGATGATGGGCTTGATGCCCTTGGCCTGGCAGGCCTTGTAGAAGTCGTGCGCACCGAACAGGTTGCCGTGGTCGGTGATGGCCGCCGCCGGCATGCCCCGGTCCGCCGTCGCCGCCACCAGATCCTTCACCCGGCACAGTCCGTCGAGCAGACTGTATTCCGTGTGCGAGTGCAGATGGACAAAGGCGGTTTTCTCGGACATGACGCGCAGGTTCGTCGGCCCCTCCCCGGACCGCGCCCCCATGTCTACCACGCCGGAAACCCGCGCCCAAGGCTGGGGTGAGGACAATCCGCAACCTGCTTGGGAGAAGTCCCTTGCGAAAGGATGCGTCAGGCCGACGGTCGGTGCCCTTTCGGGGGTGTCTCCCCAATGTCCTGTCCCTCAAGAGGTTGGCGACGCGCATGCCGCAGCCCCTGTCCGAGCCGCGAGAATCGATCGCGATGGCGAATGGCGACGGAGCCGCGCCCACCCAATCCACAATCCACAATCCGAAATCCGAAATCGTATCCCCCATCGCCCCTTGTCTCCTCCCCTGCTCCGGCGGAACCCAACGGTTCCGCGGCCCTCACTGCTCTGAGACACCATTCTGCGGCCCCGTGGACAAGCCGTTGGTCCCCACAAACATACGACCGAATGGGCTCGGACCCAGTAGTCCGCTGTTCCCGCCC
>PXDE01000614.1 GCA_003566475.1 PVC group bacterium
CGAGGTGGTCGGCACGTGGGGCGAGATCGTCCGCTCGAACAGCACGCCCCCCTCGGCGAACCGGTCGATGTGCGGGGTGGTGCGCCGGGAGTATCCGTAGGCGCTCATGTGGGTGGACAGCAGCGAGTCCACCGCGATCAGCAGGATGTTGGGCTTCTTCTTTCCTCTTCGTGGGCTCATGAGTTCGTGCTCCGGGTTCGGGTGGCCTTGGTGGGTCGCAATCCTAGGTTCATGCCATCCGTCGCGCGCTTGTCTAGACGTGGGACGGACGTCCTCGTCCGTCCTGCGAAGGGTCCGCGCCCGGATAGCCCTTGGCCCGTGTCTCCACACCGAACCAAGGACGTTCCAGGCTCTGGACATCGCGGAGACGGACGAGGACGTCCGTCCCACGACGGCCGGGCACGTCGGCCCGGGCCAGGCCCAGCGTCCGGACAGGATCCGGGAAAGAGCGAGACCGTCAGTTCGCGCACTCGGCCTTCTCCGGTAAGGGCCCATCCAGCCGCACCCGGCGCCCTTCGGCGGAGGCGGTGGTGCAGGCCAGGATCATGCGCAGCACGTCGCGCCCCTCGCGGGCGGTGGCCAGGGCCTCGCGCCGGCCGCGCAGGAACTCGGCCAGGGGCGCGGCCAGGGCGGCGATGCGCTCCCCCTGGCTCGCCACCCCGGGACACGGCTCCACCGTCCACGCGGTGTCTCCTTGGCGCATCCACTTGAGACTGATGGCGCCCGGCGGCTTGCGGGCCGTGCTCGGACCGTCGCCGTAGTTCTGGACGATGACCGCGCGCTCGGCGGTGATCTCGGTGGTGTTCTCCCCGGCCACGTTGGCGAACGAGCACGACACCTCGGCGAGCAGGCCGTCGGCGTAGCGGAAGATCGCGATGCCGGTGTCGGTGCCGGCGGGCGGGCGGGTGAGGACGGCCAGCTCGGCGGTCACCGACTCGGGCATGCCGAACAGCCAGTACATAAAGTCGGCGGCATGGGCGGCGTCATCGGCCCAGAGGTCGCGGTTCAGCTCGGGGTCCACATGCCAGGACCGGTGGAAGGCCGGGTCCAGCAGCACCCCCAGCGTGTGCCGGCGGCGGATGGTGTGGACCGCCCCGAACGAGCCGTCGCCCAGAAGCTCCCGCATGCGCAGGTTCTCGGGATCGACCCGCATCTGCCAGGCCAGCGTGAAGGGAACCCCCGCCGCCTCCACCGCCGCCACGATGCGGTCGGCCTCGGCCAGGGTCAGGCAGAGCGGCTTCTGGAGCACGATGGCCTTCCCGGCCGCCGCCGCCTTCTCCACCAGGTCCGCGTGCAGCGAGGTCTCAGCCGCGATCACCACCGCGTCCACCCCGCCGTCCAGCACCGCCTCGGCCGAGGGGCAGGCCCGCAGGCCGAAGTCCCCGGCCGCGCGAGCCAGCCGCTCGGGATCCGGATCCCAGCCCGCCGCCAGGGCGACGCCCAGCTCCGGCTCGGCCTGCCAGCGCCGGGCGTAGATGTTCACGTGCCCGTGCGCGAAGCCGAGGATGCCCAGGCGCAGCGGGGTCATCGCGCCCCGCAGGCCTGCAGGCAGGCCTGTATGTGGCCGCGGGCTTCGGCGGCGATCACCGCGCACGCGGTGACGTCGTAGGCCTTGGCCCCGATCACCTCCAGGTCCACCGGCCCGGCGTAGCCGGAGGCGTGGAGGGTGCGGAGGTAGCCCACGAGGTCGATGTCGCCCCGTCCGTTGGCCTGCAGCTCGGGCGAGCCCGGCCCCTTCTCCCGCCCCTTGCAGTCGCGGATATGCACATGCCGGATGCGGTGCGCCACCTGGGCCAGCGACTCCACGGGATTCTCACCGGCGCGGTGGAGGTGGCTGGGGTCCATGTCGAGGCCGAACGCGGGATGGTCGATGGCGGCCAGGGCGCGGAGCGTGGAGGGGGTGTCGTGGATGGCCGCGCCCACATGGGCCTTCACGCAGAGGGTCACCCCGTAATGCGCGGCCCGGTCGGCCAGCCGGCCCAGGCTTTCGAGGCACTGCTGGAAGGACGCCTCGTCGCCGGTCTTGCCGCCAGGGCCGCAGTTGATGATGGGGATCCCCGCCTCGGCGGCGGCCTGCATCGCCGCCTCCATGCGCTCCGGATCCTGGCTGGGCTGCTCCATGGCCAGAAGTTCCAGACCGTGGCGCTCCGACAGCTCGCGGGCCCGCACCGCGCCCGCCCGCCAGTCGGCCAGCACCAGGTGCTCGCTCATGCCGTCGATGGCCGAGATCTCAATGCCGTCGTATCCCGCCTGCGCGAGGAAGCGGAACGCGGTCTCCAGGTCGTGCCCCCCGAACAGAACCGAATTCGCGCCCAGCTTCATGATGGCCCCGCTCCGTCCTGATCCCGCACATCCCGCTTCAGCGTGGGCAGCGGATGCGGGCGCACCAGCTCGCCCCCGCGCTCGCAGGACTCGATGGCGGCGAAGGTGTATTCCAGGGTGGCCAGGGCGTCGCGTCCGGAGGCCCGGAGCCGGTGGAGGGGCACCTGATTCGACACGTCCTCGAGGAAGGCGTGGATGCGGACCGGGAAGGTGGCCCCGAAGTCGGTGACCCCCGTGTCGCGGACCTCGGGCGCGGGCTGCTGGCCCAGCCCGAACGACTGCCCTTGGGCCGGGGCGGGGAAGTAGGTGAGCTTCTCCACGCAGTTCTCGATGCAGAAGGTGCCCCGGGTGCCGCCCATCTCGAAGCTCCACCAGCCGCCCAGGCCCATGGTCACATCGCCGCGGGAGCTGAACAGGTACCCGACCGCCCCGCTGGCGAACCGCACGTGGATGCTGGCCACCGACAGCATCAGGTCGGCCGCCTTCCGCCGGACGCCGGGCCGGTCCAGGAACGCCTGGACATGGGTGATGTCGCCGCAGAAGTGGCGCATGAGGCTGAACGGATGGGCGAGGAAGGCCTTGAGATGGGCGTGGGGAAACCCGTCGAAGTTCGGGCCCCCGCCGGGGGCATAGGTCTCCTCGCCTCCGCAGAACCCCATCCGGTGCAGGCAGTACACCGGCTCGCCGATCCGGCCCCCGTCGAGAAGCGCCCGGGCCTCCCGGGCCGGCTCGGTGAAGTAGTGATTGAGGTTGCAGCCCAGATAGCGGCCGCGCTCGGCGGCGAGCCGCACCAGCTCGCGGGCCTCGCCCAGATCGTTGGAGATGGGCTTCTCGACCAGGACATGCTTGCCCGCCTCCAGCGCCTCGACCGCCGGCTCGAAATGCCAGCCGCCGTTCTCGAAGCCGCCGGTGCACACGTCCACCACGTCGAGATCCGGGTGCGCCTCCAGCACCTCCCGCAGCGATCCGTAGGCCGTCACGCCCAGCTCCTCGGCGACCTTGTCGGCCCGGCTCCGCACCACGTCGCAGACCGCCACCAGCTCGGCCAGCGGGTCGGCATGGTGACACTTCGCATGCTGGGTTCCGATCCCCCGCATTCCCACCACCGCCACCTTCAACGCCACCATCTCATCTCCTTCGCGCCGATTCCGGCGTCCGGTTTCCGCACAATGTCCGCCCATGATGCATCGATTTCCTTGCGCATACCTTGACGATCCGCGCAAAAACCAGCACGATCCCGTCATCATGCCTTCGTCCCGGATCCTGCGTTCGGCCGCCCACTTCCCCGACCCCGAGTTCCCGCTCCGGGTCATCCGCGTGCCGTCCCACGGCAATACGGATCTGCACAGCCACGAGTTCCACGAGCTGGTGGTCATCCTGGGCGGCCAGGGGCGCCATGTCACCGACACCGGGAGCTACCCCATCGGGGCGGGCGACGTCTTCCTGGTCCGGGGCGACGCCGCCCACGGGTACGCCGACACCCGGTCCATGGAACTGGTCAACATCCTGTTCCATCCCCGCAAGCTGGGCTTGTCCCTAGGGGAGCTGGCCCAGCTTCCGGGGTATCACGTCCTGTTCCGGATCGGTCCGCGGCTCGGCCCGGAGCACGGGTTCCGGGGGCGGCTGCGCCTCGACGCCATGCATCTGGCCCAGGTCGCCAGCCTGGCCCGGATGATCGAGGAGGAGCTGACCCGGTCCCAGCCCGGCTGCCGGGCCATGGCCGTGGCCTACCTGACCCAGCTCCTCTGCCTGCTCTGCCGGTTCTACCCCGAGGCGGCGGCGCCCGAACACGCGCCATGGCTGCGCATCGGCGAACTCCTGAGCCATGTGGAGCGCAACCATCACCGGCCGATCGCGCTGGCCGAGCTGGTGGAGATCAGCGCCATGTCCGAAAGCTCCCTGCTGCGCCTGTTCCGGCGGGCCGTGGGCATGTCGCCGATCGACTACGTGATCCGGGTGC
>PXDE01000271.1 GCA_003566475.1 PVC group bacterium
CCTCCCGGCTGTGCAGAAGCCGCTGATACTGGTCGAGCAGCCAGTCCACCGCCCGCTCCCGCCAGTCGGGCAAGGTTGACCTCGCCCGATCCTCCACGAACCCCTCGAAATGCGCCCGGGCCTCCTCGAACGCCTCCTCCCACCGCAGGGCTACGCCCAGGGCATAGTCGGCGAGGCACCGTTCCGGGGTGTCCGGATGCGCCTCGATGATCCTGCGAAACTCCGCCCTCGCCTCGTCGGTCCGGTCCAGATGGAGCAGGCACATGGCGGCCATCCATTCGGCGTAGGATCGGGCCGCCTCCATCCCCCGGAACGCCGCCGCCTCCCGGTACAGGGGCAGGGCCTCGGCGAACCGCTGGTCGCGGAACCGGGACTCCGCCTCCTGGAACCGCCGCCCATCCTCGACCGAGAGTCTCGGCATCACCACCCGATAGCGGTCGGGGTCGAGCCGACCCGGCTCCGGGCTCTGCGCGGTCGCCTCCAGAGCGGCCAGCAGGGCCGCCAAGGCCAGCGCCCGGGCCAGGGCAGTTGTCGTCCACCGTCTCACACGCCTCGTCGTCATATTCACATACTGCCTCATACGCGCCTGGGTTGAAAGCGGCGGATTCAGCGTTCTGTGTGATCAGGAGTCATGAAGGGGCGATTCCATGGGATCCATCGGTGACGGCTCTCCTTGCGCGAAATGTCGATCTTGCCATCATACCAGCAACTTTCGAGCCCCTACCAAGGCATGGGCACGGCTTGAGTACGGATGTGGGGAACCCCCGGACTTGCTGGATAGGCCGACACCGGGCATGGTGAGCCCTGTGAAAACGTTGAAGTCCCCGCTCCTGCTCGTCCTGGGCCTGGCTCTGGCCTGGCCCGTCGCCTCTTCCGCCCAGCTCGACCGCCATACCGGCAAGCACAACCGCGTGCGCCGGGGGGCGGATCTCCAGCTTGTCGCCGCCACCTTCTTCGGCGGCGAGGGAGTGGAGGAGTTTGTCGGTGTCACCACCACCCCCGATGGCCGGATCGTGGCCACCGGCAACTCGTGGGGCCCGCCCTTCCCGGCCGACCTGCCGCTCCGGCGGCTGGGCACCGACAGCCCGTGGGACGTGCCGCTCTATGTCCCGGGCACCGAACAGGACCGCCGCGGCCGCCCGCAGGCCCCGCCCGCCACCAATCCCAACCGCACCGGGTTTCTGGTGTTCTACGATGCCGATCTCACCCGGATCGAGCAGGTGGTGCGGTTCGGATGGGGGCTGGCCAGCATCACGGCCAGCCACGCCATGTCAGACGGTTCGCTGGTGATCGCGGGCCTGGCCACCCGCAACTTTCGCACCGTGGCCCGCGAGGCCAGGGCCCTGCATATCGAGCCCCAGCCCGAAGGCGACCGGTACGGAGTGATCGAGTATGAGGGCCAGATTCTGCCCGGCGACGTGTATGTGGCCCGGATGAGTCCCGATCTGGAGACGATCGAGTGGGTCTGGATTCTTGAAGGACACCGCCGGGCTCCGGACCGGCTGTTCGAGGGCGAGGACGGCAACGTACTGTTCCACAGTCACCGCGTGCTGCGCATCCTCGCCGACGGCAGCGAGATCCAGGACGTGATGCACCGGGCGGGCGGCGGACGCGGGCGGTTCCTCGGCGTTCACCCTCGCGACGGAACCCTGCTCTTCGGCGGCGACCAGCACATGGGCACCGGCCGCGAGCCCTGGCGCAAGCCCATCCTGCTCACCTACACGCCCGAGGGCGAACTGCTCTCGCGGGTCTACGACTGGGACGGGCCGCTGGTCGGCCACGACCGGTTCCGGCTGGTGTCCGACTCCGCCATCCGCCAGGCCGCCTTCTTCCCGGACGGGCGGATCGTGGTCATGGCCTGGTCGGACGGCGGCAACTCCGTGCTCACCCGCAACCCGGTGGATCTGGAGAAGCCCGTCCGCGGGACCGGGCTGGGCTTCAGCCTGTGGGGCGCCCAGGTCAGTTCCTTCGCCCACTTCGCCCAGTTCGATCCCCGCAACTACGACGACACCTTCTACTGCGCGTGGGCGGCCTACATGCAGACCCGGCCCAATGGCATCGGGGTGGATCAGATCGTGCCCCTGGCCGACGGATCGGTGGCCATCCATGGCGGCTCGGCCCGCTGGCTGGTGCAGACCACCACCGACTGGTACCGGGCCACCGACCACTACCGACGTCAGGTGGTGAATCAGGACACCACCGACATTCTCCATCTGCCCAACGGGTGGCCCCACTACCTGGGGACGGGCGGCGCGGGATCCTACCTGACCGTGTTCGAGCCCGAGTTCCGGGGCCTGCGCTGGTCGAGCGCCATGGCCATGGTCAACCACACCGGCATCGCCGGCACCCCGGATGGCGGCGTGGTCGCGGTGGGCGTCGCCACCGGAGGCCGGGCTTCGGACGGGCGTGACCCCACCCTGGTCGCCCACGACGTCGCCGACTGGCCCGGATTCCGGGAGACGCTCGGCGGCGACGGAGCGGCCGCCCGTTTCCGCGGCCGCCTGCCCGAGGAACTGTGGGCCGACTGGACTGCGGTCCCCGACGGCCAGGATCCCCCGGCAGACCTCCAGGAGCGCATTTTCGCCGGGCTCAACCGTATCCTCGGCTTCGAGGCCGGACTCTACGACGCGGCCACCTGGCCCGCGTTCCCCCGCGACCCCACGGAGGCCGAGCACCTGGAGGCCCTGGAGGCCAACGCCATCGAGCGCGAGGATTTGGCCGACCTCAACCGCCGGCTGCTCGAGGCCACCTTCCCCGACCACATCTTCGTGGCCCCCAAGCACAACCGCCCGGCGGTGCGCAACGCGGTCCAGGAGCGGTTCGGCGGCGGGTTCTCGGACGGCCACATCTATCTGCTGCGCCCCGCCCGGAGGACCTTCTGATGCGCCCGCGCCACACCCTTTCCCTCTTCGCCCTGCTCGCCGCCGCCGGATCGGCGATGGCCATCTCGCTCTCCATGCAGTTCGATTCCGGCCAGTACCGGCGGCTCAACTTCCCCCGCTACTGCGTCTCGACCCTGGTCCTGCGGGCCGAAGGCAAGCCGCGCCCCCTCTTCCTGTATGGATGGGGTATGGCCGGGCAGGTGGCCATGGAGTTCGACGACATGGACGGCCTGGCCGAGATCCACGCCATCACCGCCCGCGGCGAGGGCTCCGTCCGCTACGACCGCTACAGCGCCACCCCCGCCCTCGACTCCGTGCAGTTCGCGGCCGGCTCCCTGCTGCGCATGGATCCCCTGCCCCCGGTCGATGTCACGGTGGCCCGTCTCCGGGGATTCAAGCCCGAGGACGAGAAGCTGAAGCAACTGCTCGACCCCAACCGGGGCATTCTCGATGACCGAGCCCTGGCCGCCCTGGCCCCCAGCTTCGACGCCATCGCCGACATCCGGGTCGAGGTGGGCGGCCGACGCGTGGAACTGACCGATGTTCCGGTCCGGGTGCGGCTGCGCGACGTCACCACCTACTGGGCGGTGGACCTCCAGGCCCGGTTCACATTCCGGGGCGCGGATCTGGGGTTCACCGGCGACGACGCCGGCCCCATCCAGGCCTCCCTGCACACCGCCGGCTTCAGCGCCGTGCCCAAGCAGCACGGCCCGCCCCAGCTCGACGCCCCCGGCGGCGGCCTCGACGACCTCGACCGGCTGCTGCGCTGAACCGCCGCCGACAATCCGGGGAAGAAGGTTCCGGATTGACCCGGAAGCGGAATCAGGTAGCCTGTGGCCATGAAGAAGGTACACGAGTTCAATGTGGTGATCGAACGCGACACGGATGGGTATTTCGTGGCTTCCGTTCCGGCCCTGCGTGGGTGTCACACCCAGGCGAGATCACTGGATCAGCTCATGCGGCGCGTCAAGGAAGCGATCGAGCTCTGCCTCGAATGCGAGGAGCCGGCTGCCACCGAGTTCGTGGGCGTCCAACGGGTCGCCGTGTCCGCATGACCACTTTCCCTGCGGTCTCCGGACGGCAGGTTATCCGCGCCTTGGAAAGGATTGGCTTTGACTGTGTGAGAGTGAAGGGTAGTCACCACTTTCTCCGCCACGAAGACGGACGCTGCACGGTGGTTCCGGTGCATCGGGGCGAGACCATGGGGCGGGGACTGCTGGCTCAGATTCTGCGCGACTGTGAGGTCACCCGGGACGAGCTTCGGAGAAACCTTTAGGCCGGGTCTGCACGCCAATGGTGGTCCCTCAGCAATAGGGGCATGCGGAAGGAACTGCGACCGACCAAGGCCTGGACGGAGCCGTCCAAGGTCTGGACGGGAGGACGCGGGCGTCTCTACG
>PXDE01000466.1 GCA_003566475.1 PVC group bacterium
CATCGCATCGACGGTGGTGCTCGCGTCTTTCCTTCCTGCTCGCACGCCGAAAGCGGATGCCTAGACTAGCAACCACCAACCGAAAGGAATGACCTCCATGACCCACCGCCTGATGTCTGCCGCCATCCTCATCGCCGCCACCGCGCCCTGCTTCGCCGCAGACCTTCCCCCTGATGCGCAACCTCTGCCTGTCGTCGATTCCACCCCTGCCGGTGATCTGGTTTTGGCCCACCTCATCTGGGCCCGAAACGAGAGGCCCTTGCACCTCCACTTGCACAGCCGTGACGGACGGATCACAGCGGTCCGGGCCCTGGTGGGCGATCCGGGCACCTGGAACGATTTCAGCTACCTGGCTCCTTCGGGCAGGGATACCCAACTTGGGCTCAACCTGATGGGCCAGCCGGACTACGATGCCCGGATGGGGATCACCCTGCGCCATCCGGCCGGCCCCTTGTTCGCCCGATGGCAGACTGACGAACTCCGGCTGACCCGGACGGAACTCACGGGCACGCTGCTCGAGCGGGCTAACACCGGTCCCACCTTACATGATCCGCAGGAGTGGGTCCTCGAAGGTCGCATCGACTCGAACGGCCACATCACCGGCAGCGTCAATGGTGAACCGCTCACAGGGCGCTTGATCACCGGAGATGCCTCTCGGGCCATCGCCGTAGATTTTCCCAATCGTTGGGGACCCCATGGCAATCTGAGCGCCCCCCTGGGATCCAGGCCCCTCATCGACGACCTCGCTCAGGCCCAGCCGTTCTGGTCCAGCGAAGCCCTGTTTGGTGGCGGCCGTATGCCTTGGCTCATGCATCTGAAGGGAGACCTCTGGGCCCCGGTGCACGGAGGCAACGCAACCCCCGTGGTCGGAGACGGTCGCATCTATCTGCATCACCAGTATCCCAATCCGGCCATCATCGGCGAGCGCCACGTACGCCTCCACACCAATACGCGGCAACCGCTGTTGGGCGATCATGTGGTCACCTGCCTGGACGGCGCCACGGGTGGCATTCTCTGGCAGCGCACCTTCCCACGCAGCGGCGCCACCCTCAATCACGACAAAAGCGGCGGCAAAGGGAACACCGGCGCCTACCTCCGCGGCCGCTATGTGTGCATGTCGTGGTCCGGCATTCTGCGTGCCTTCGATGGCGCCACCGGCGCAGTGGTCTGGGAACACCGCGTCGGCGGACTTGCCAACCGGGCTGATGCGACCTTGGCCCGCATCCTGGAAACGGGTCGTCTGATGGGCACCACCGATCTCCCGGACCTTCTTGGGGTGGGCAACGCGGTGGTCCGGGGAGGCTCCGCCTTTCACATTGATGATGGATCGCCACTCTGGACGGGCAAGTCCGGTACTCCCATCCGTTGGCCAGATACCGATAGCGTGGTCTACCATCGTGTCCACGAGGGTAGCACCCTGGTCTCCTGTGTCGACGCCCTCACCGGAGCGGATCTTTGGGAGGGAACCATCCCCGAGCCTGTGAGCGACTTCGTGATCCAGGACGGTCTCCTCATCGGGCGCAAAGTGACGGAAAGCCGCGTTCCGCGAACCACCCTCATCGCCTATCGCCTCGACCAAGGACAACTGGAGAAGCTCTGGCAGCACGATTTCACAGAAGGGATTGATATTATCGCAGCCTCGCAGGCCGGCCCAGTGGTCCTCACGCGCCAAGGCGACGCGGCCTGGTTCGTCAATCGCTTATCCACAGCTGACGGCAGCGTCCAGGCCCGGGTCCAGATTCCATATGGTCGCCCGTGGCAGCCACAACCGCTCGCTGCTGGCAATCGTTTGTTCTTTGCGGCAGATAGCGGCCACGCGGGGCCCTTTCTCATGTTTCATCTGACCACCCTTGAGCATCTCGGCAGCTGGGATCCATCACATCGCCGCCATGACGGCGGCTATCGAGGGCCCCTGGGTGTGGTGGTAGCGGACGGTCGATTCATTATACGGGGCACGCACAAGCTCCACGCCTACGATCTGCGCCGACCCGAGTGACAGACCGTTCGACAGCATCGGACCTCGCGCCGTCCGGCCGCGGAGGCGTTCTCCCGCGCGGGCCGGAGCCCCCCCTTGCGCCCCTGGACGCTATCGACCAGGAGCATGGCGTGCGCATCATCGAACATGCGGATGGAACGCGCCAGGGTCCGGCTGGCCGAGTAGCGTGACCGGCGGCGCCCCCGTGCGGCGCCGGGGGGCCGCGACATGGAGTGCCCGCCCGCCCGTCCGGTCGGGAGCAGGCGGGCGGCGGCATGGGCGCCGGACGGTGGGGCCGGGGACGAAGGTGGAAAGACTAAGGTGAGGGACCAAGGCGGGGGTGCCATTCCCTCCGGATGAACATGGACCATTCCTTGCTGAATATTGAACATTCACTCCCTCTCCCAGCGTGCCAGAGGTCCACCTCGGAGGGTGGACCTACGAAGGCCGGGCTACTCATGCCCCACATGGGCCTTGCGGAAGGCGCCGGGGGTGCATCCCCTCTCCCTCCGGAACACCCGGGCGAAGTAGGACACCCGGCTGAAGCCGCATTTCCGGGCCACCTGGGACACCGTCAGGGCGGATTCCAGGAGCAGGTCGGAGGCCCGCTCGATCCGCACCCGCTCCAGCTCCTCGTGCGGAGTCCGGCCCAGCGCCTCCTTCACCTTGCGGTCGAAGGTGCGGCGCGACACCCCGGCGGCCTGGACCACCTCGCTGACGTCGCAGCCCCGGCAGGCGTCCAGCCGAAGCCGGCGCAGGGCCTCGGCCAGGGCCGGATCGCCGAGGGGCACCACGTCGGTGGACGTCCGCGCGACCACCCGGAGCGGAGCGATCCGCACCGGACCCGCCGGCGGGGGCTCGCCGCGCCGGAGGGCCTGGAGGAGGGCGGCCGCCTGATAGCCCACCCGGCGGCCCTCGGTGGGCACGCTGGACAGGCTGACCGGCGAGGTCTCGCACCAGAGGGGGGCATCGTCGGCGCCGATCACCGCCACCTGGTCGGGCACGCGAAGGTCCGCGTCCAGAGCGGCCGCCACCACGGCCACGGCGGTCGGGTCGTCGGGGGCCATGATGCCGATCGGATGGGGAAGCCCGGGCAGCCACCGGCGGAGGGCCGCGGCCCCCGCGACCGCCTCCGCGATGGGATCCAGGCCGGCCTCCCGGGCTTCGGCCAGGAAGCCCGCCTCCCGCTCCTCGGCATAGGGCAGGTTGGGGACTCGCACAAAGGCGAGACGGCGGAGCCCCTGGCCGATCAGATGGCGGGCCCCCAGCCGGCCCACCGCGAGGTTGTCGGGGATCACCAGCGGCACCGGCGAATCGAGGAGGCGGGAGGAGAGGTTCACGGCCGGGCAGGGGGCGGCGGCCAGGCGCCGGACATGGTCCGCGTCGCGGCAGAAGGCGATGATCCCCACCGCCCGCCGCATCGAGGCGGCGTCGGCCAGGACGCGGTCGAGGCCGTCCGGCCAGCCCACGCGGTGCATCAGCCAGTCGGTGGTCTCGCGGACGAAATGGCCGATGCCGACGGTGGCCTCGCGGACATAATGGTGCCGGTCGGAAAGCACGAGGAAAAGGACGGGGCGGTGGAGCATGGTCGCGGGCAGACTAGCACAGCCTCGCCCGGGAGGGCGAGGGGGATTGGGGGTGGGGTGGATGGATGGATGGATGGGTGGATGGATGGATGGATGGGTGGATGGGGTCGGGGAAACCGAAAATCGACGATTGACGATTGACGAAGTGAGAAGGAAGGCGCTCGCCTGCTCTGAGACACAAGTGGGTTGTTTTCTTCACAAGAAAATGTCCTGCAACACGATGCGACGAAAATCACGCGTTGCCCGCGCAACCCGCTGGGGGCCACGGCCCCTTCGACAGGCTCAGGGCAAGCTAGAAGCCGTAGCTACGGCGCCTGGGCACGCGCCACCCGTAGAAACGGCTTCCAGCCGTTTCCACCAGCGTGGTGTCCCATGCTTCGTCCGACTGAGCCCCGCGGTTCAGCGGCTGCGACTGACCATCGGCCCTTCTTTGCTGGCCACTGGACATCCCCCCCTCCCCCCTTCCCCTGGCCAAAAGTTCTTCCCGTTTGGCCAGAATATCTCCTAACCTACGGGTCTGCACGGGGTATGTTGATGTACGGAAACCGGTCTATCTATCATGTCCGCACCGAAACCATGCTTGCCAAGACTCTCCGGCCGGCGGACGGGGTTCACCCTGATCGAGCTTCTGGCGGTGGTCGCGGTGATCTTCATTCTGATGGCCCTGCTGATGCCTGCGGTGGGGCGGATCCGCCGGGCCGCCC
>PXDE01000344.1 GCA_003566475.1 PVC group bacterium
CCATCCCGCCCTGCCGCCCTGCATCGTCCGCAAGCGCGATGGCGGGTTCAACTACGCCGCCACCGACCTCGCCACCATCCGCAGCCGGGTCGAGGAGTTCGCCCCCGAGCGGATCATCTACGTCACGGACGAGCGGCAGCAGCTTCATTTCCGCCAGGTGTTCGAGCTGGCCCGCCAGGCCGGGTGGGTCCGCGACACCGGCCTCGACCATGTGTGGTTCGGGCTCATGCGGCTGCCCGAGGGCACCTTCTCCACCCGCCAGGGGAATGTGATCAAGCTCGAGGCCCTGCTCGACGAGGCCGAGCGCCGGGCCCAGGACCTGGTGCGGGAGGCCAGTCCGGACATGCCCGAGGCCCAGCAGCGCGAGGTGGCGCGGGCGGTGGGTATCGGCGCGGTGAAGTACGCCGACCTCAGCCAGAACCCGCAGAGCTTGGTCACCTTCACCTGGGACAAGGCCATGGCCCTGGACGGGAACTCCGCCCCCTACCTCCAGTACGCCCACGCCCGGGCCCGCAGCGTGCTCGACAAGCACGCCGAGCGGCATCCCGGCGAGCCGGCCGGGCCGGTGCGGTTCACCGATCCCGCCGAGCGGCGGCTGGGCCTGCACCTGCTCCGGTTCCCCGACGCCATCCTCGCCGCCGCCATCCGCCACCGGCCCAACCTCCTGGCCGACTATCTCTTCGAGCTGGGCCAGCGCTACAGCCGGTTCTACCAGACCCTGTCCGTGCTCCGGGCCGAGGACGCGTCCCTTCGCCGCTCGCGCCTTGCCCTCGTCGCCCGCACCGCCGACGTCCTCCGCCAGGGCCTCGATCTCCTCGGCATCGAGGCGCCGGAGCGGATCTAGGGGTCAGGGTTAAGGGTTCAGTGTTCAGGGGTCTGATGGGGACCGTCGGAAGCCAAGGCGGGGTCGCCGTCCCGCAGACGGGACTCTGCCCCCGCAGTCCATGGGGCCCCCTCCGTGGCCGGCGACCTCTCTCCATGGACTGCGGTGGCACGAAATCACCACGGGGTGCTGCTCCATCACGAGTCTCCAGGCCGAACACGGCGTCTGGACTCATCACCCCGCACGACACCGCCTTGGCTCCCCCTCACCACTCCGGCGCCACCTCGTAGTCGTCGTACACCTTCACCCGCCCGATGGGGAAGGATTCGAGCACCTTCACCTGGGCGGGGGTGGCCGTCTGCTCGAACCAGGCCGCCGAGCACCAGGGGTACTGGCTGGCCACGGGGACCAGCCCGTGATGCACCGGGTTGTGGTGCACATACTTCACCCGGGCCAGAAACGACTTGGGGTAGGTCAGCCGGGTCTCCCGGAAGTTGTGCCACACCTTCCGGGCCGGCACGCGGTCGAGCCGGTTGACCCACTTGGCCAGCTTCTCATGCAGCTCGCCCAGCATCCGCCCGAGCGACTCGGCCGAACCGGCCTCCACCGGGGAGTGGGCCACCAGGTGGTAGTGGTTCGAGAACACCGCCCACGCCTCCAGCGCCCACCCGTGCCGGGCGGCCTGGGTCAGCACGCCCCGCTGGAATACCTCCAGGCGGGCCGCGGAGCGGAAATGGTGGAGGCGACGGTAGGTGCCGGCGGTGCCGAAATAGGTTCCCGCCTCGGAAAGCCGATGGGGCGGGGCATGGGGCCAGGGGACGTTGGGTGGGCCAGGGGACATGGGGGCCGAGTCCATGGAGCATGGCTCGTAGCGGGTGGGGTGGGTGAAGTCAACCCAGAAGCCGCCTCCTACCCGTCACGGGGCAATCCGACGAAGACGGGCGGAAGCCAAGGCGGCGTGGCGGTCGGAAGACCTCCCTTCCCGCCGCAGTCCAAGGGGGGGCTCCTACGGGATCGACGGCCTGTGGTGGGGCCCCTATGGACTGCGGTGGCACGGGAGCACCATGGTTTGAAGCAAAATCCGAAACCATTTGGCCACCCTTGCTGCGTTGCCCACCACCCCCTACGACACCGCCTTGGCTCCGCCGGAGGCGGCTTCTGCCGCTCAGGCCTCCCCGTCTCCATCCACCCATCCACCCATCCACTCATCCACTCATCCACTCATCCATCCACCCATCCCCCGCCTCACCCCCTCCGCCGCCCGGGCTGCCGGCGGCCGTTCATCCGCCGCCGCCGGAGCCAGGCGGCGCCGGCCGCAAGACCCAAGAGGGTGGCGCTGCCGGGCTCGGGGACGGCGCTGTCGGCGCCCGGCATCTGGGCCACGCCCAGGGCGCCGCTGGTGAGCAGATTGCTGGTGTCCCACTCCAGGCCCGGGCCCAGGGCGGCCTGGCTGAAGTCGAACCCGAACGTCCCGGTCAGCGACCCGAAGCTCAGCAGCGGGAACAGGTCGCCCTCCGAGGGCATGAACCCGTCGAGCAGGACGATGGCCACCATGCCCCCGTCCAGATCCAGCAGCCCGGTCACCTCCAGCGAGTCGAACAGGCTGGTGGAGGCGATCTCGAACTCCAGCACGCCGGGGTTGATGAGATCGCCCACGATGGTCAGCGGCCCCGGGCTGTTGCCGGGGGAGAGGACGCCGTAGTTCTGGACCTGGCCGATGAGGGTGCCGTCGCTGGACAGCCGGGCCCCGGGCCGGATGGTGAGGGCGCTGGCCACGGTGAGGTCAAACGCGCCCAGGGCGAAGGTCACATCGCCGTCGGCCACCACGATGTCGCGGGCTTGCTCGTTCCGGTCGAAGCCCACCGAGTAGGCGGCGGGGGCGTCGAACAGGGCGTCGAGCTGGATGGCCGGGGTGCCGGTGGACCAGTTGGGGCCCCGGCCCCAGGCATGGTTCTCTCCGGAGGTGTTCAGCCAGGCGCCGCCCAGGCCGATCTGCCCCACCCAGTGACGAACATAGGGATCGCCCACGTCGGGGGTGAAAGTGCCAGTGCCGGCCGCCCAGCCGTCCGCGCTCAGGGCCCGGGCCGAGGTCAGCAGCCAGGATCCGCCGGTGGGGTTGGGCACCACGCCAAGGTCGTTCAGGTCCACCACGCTGGCGTTGGGAAGCCAGGCCACTGCCCGACTGCCGAGGTCGGTTCCGCCCTCGTCGTACTTCAAGGCGGTCCCTACGGCAGTGCCGGCCTCGTTCACGGCGAAGGCACGGGAAGACGTGACCCCTGAGGTGTGGGTGCCGAGGTTCCCCAGCTCGGTGGCTGCCGTGCCTCCAGCGTCCCAGCGCACCGCCCGGTCGCCGAGATTGACTCCGCCTACGTATTTCAAGGCATACCCCACGGCGGTTCCCGCACGATTCAAAGCGTAGGCGGCGGACATGGTGCCCCCCCAGTCCGTCGTACCCAGGTTTCCCAGCTCGGTGGCGTCGGTGCCCGAGGCGTCCCACCGGACCGCACGTTCACCGCGCCAGACCCCGCCGAGGTATTCGGATGCGTATCCCACGGCCGTCCCCGTGTCGTTAACCGCCAGGGCAGAGGACAAGGTATATCCGCTGCCGGAGGTTCCTAGATTGCCCAGCTCGGTGACGGATCCCCAGGCGGTCCAGCGCAACGCCCGGGTGCCCACATTGATGACTCCCTCATATTTGTTGGCGTACCCGACGGTGATGCCCGTATCGCTTATGGCTAGAGCACAGGAATTGTATCGTGTGCCGGATGTACCGAGGTTCTCCAGCTCGGTGGCGACGGTTCCCCAGGCATTCCATCGCACCGCCCGGCTGCCCAGACTAGTCCCCCCCTCATGCTTGTTGGCGTACCCTACGGCCGTACCCGAAGCGTTCACGGCGTAGGCCTGGGAGTGGGTGGCCCCGGTGTTGGAGGTGCCGAGGTTTCCGAGTTCGGTGGCCTCCATGTCCGAGGCGTTCCAGCGCACCGCCCGGGTGCCGAGGTAGGTTCCACCAACGTATTTCTGGGCATTCCCCACAGCAGTTCCCGCGTCGTTGACGGAGACAGCTCGGGAATTGGTCCAGCCCGAGCTATCCGTACCGAGCAGTCCGAGCACGTCAGCGTTGCCGGAGGCGTCCCACCGCACAGCACGACTGCCCCGATTGGTGGTGGACCCATCCCGCGTGGTTGCGGCATACCCGACCGCGACCCCGGAGCTGTTGACTGCGCGTGGTGAACCAACCCCGCCTCCGAAGTGTCCGGTGAGGGTGGTGGAATCGTAGCCGGGAGAGCCACCTACGACGAGCTGGGCCCGGGCGGGGAGGGCGGCCCCTGCCCCGAGCACCAGAGCCAGGGCAGGGAACAGGGCGGCCGCCAGGGTTGTGGGGCGAGAGATGAGGACCGGCTTCATGACCTTCTCCTTGGCCGGCTAAACCGACATGC
>PXDE01000507.1 GCA_003566475.1 PVC group bacterium
ACCCGAAGCGCTCTGGCTCCCGCCCTCCCCCCGTGCTAGTCTCCGCGCCTTGCACACCACTCCAACCGAGGAGACGACCCAACCATGGCCGCGAAGAGCAAGGGGCACGCCGAGCACACCAGGGACGCGCAGAAGCAGCAGGGGCTGCCCGGGGAGTTTCTCCGGCCCATCAAGGTCACCGTCACCGGCGCGGGCAGCTTCTTCACCCCGCGTCTGCTCAGCGACATCATGCGCATCCCCGGCAACCGGGGCGGGGTGCTGGCCCTGGTCGACATCGACGCCCGGCGGCTCCGGGTGATGAAGAAGCTCGTGGAGAAGCTCATCGCGGACCAGGACCTCGCCGGATGGGAGGTCATCGCCTCGACCCGGCGCACCGAGGTGCTGGCCGGCACCGACTACCTCATCAACACCATCGAGGTGAGCGGCCTGGACTGCGTGCGCCACGACAACGACATTCCCCTGAAGTACGGGGTCGACCAGTGCATCGGCGACACCATCGGTCCCGGCGGGGTGTTCAAGGCCCTGCGCACCGGCCCGGTCTGGCTCGACATCCTGCGCGACGCCGAGGACCTCTGCCCGGACGCCCAGGTGCTGAACTACACCAACCCCATGAACGCCCTCTGCCTGGCCGCCGGGCGGGCCCAGTCCCTGCCCGTGGTCGGGCTGTGCCATTCCGTGCAGGGCACCAGCCACCTGCTGGCCCGCCGGGCCGGCGTCCCCTACGAGGAGATGGTCTGGGAGTGCGCGGGCATCAACCACCTGGCCTGGTTCACCCGCCTCGAGCACCGGGGCCGGAGCCTCTATCCCAAGCTCATGCGCATGGCCCGCCGGGATCTGGAGGGCAAGCCGGCCAACCCCGACGACGCGGGCGACCTCGTGCGCAAGGACATGATGCTCCACTTCGGCGCCTTCATCACCGAGTCGTCCGGCCACCTCAGCGAGTACCTGCCCTACTACCGGAAGAACCGGAAGGCGATCAAGACCTACTGCCGCTCCGGCTATCAGGGCGGGTCCAGCTTCTACGCCGACAACTGGCCCACCTGGCGGGCCGACGCCGACCGCAAGCGCGACGCCCTGGTCTCCGGCAAGGAGCCCATGGAGTGGAACCGGAGCTGGGAATACGCGTCCTGGATCATCGAGGCCCGGGAGAAGGACGCGCCCTTCCGCATCCACGGCAATGTGATGAACACCGACGGCTACGGGGGGCGGCTCATCACCAATCTCCTGGACGACGGCTGCGTGGAGGTGGCCTGCATGGTCGACCGCAACGGGGTCAACCCCACCCGCTACGGCGCGCTCCCCCCCCAGATGGCGGCCATCTGCGCGTCCAACATGGCCGTGTTCGACCTGCTGGCCACCGCCATCGTCGAGAAGAGCAAGGAGGCGGCCATCCACGCCCTCACCCTCGACCCCCTCACCGCCGCCGTGTGCTCCCCGGCCCAGATCAAGGCCATGGCCCTGGAGCTCTTCGCGGCCGAGAAGACGTTCCTGCGGGGGTACCGGTAGGCCGGGAGGCGAATCAGGATCCGAGGATTCACGCAAAATCCTTATCCGATTGTCTGGACAGAACCTGTCCAAGGGGGCAGGCTCGGGAAGTCCGGATGCAATGCGGCCCAGGTTGGCCAGATCAGCCGGACGGCAGCCAGCCCAAGAGACGACACTTTGGATGGAGACATGAAATGCCCAGGCGGTACCTGACAGCGGCAGTGGCAGCGGCGTGCATGTCCGGGCCCGGGATGTTCGGCGGCCCCACTGCCCACGCCGCAATCATCCTTCACCAGGATTTCAGCGCCGGCGACCCGGTGAGTCAGTACGTCAGCGCGACGCCCGACATCGGCCAGTTCACCGACATAGCCGGAACCACCGCGACCCCCCCCGCGACAGGGAGTACCTCGGTGTCCGCCGCCTCGAGCTCGCTCGTGTTCACCCGAACGGGTGGCCAGGGCCGCTTCACACGCAGTGATGACTTCGCGGGCGGGGCGACCCTGTTCTCCGCCGAGTTTCTCCTGGGTGTGACCGGGACTGGCAGCGCGACGTCGGGGGCGGTTCTTCGGATTGGAACCGGCTATCTGGATGACGGCAGCATACCTTTGAATGCGAACACCTACAATCGACTGGCCTTCAACATTCCTGCCTCGGGAAACAGCTTCCAGATCCGTGATATCGGAGCGGGACAGAATTCCGCCAGCTTCTTCGGCCCCCAGGTTGTGCGCTGGTACAGTAACAACTCGGGCTCGCCGGCTTCATATCTAGATCCCGCGGGAGGCACAACCATCCTAGGAGATGATCTTTGGGATGTGTGGGTCGGAACAACCCTTGTCTTTGCCGGACGCGATGTGCTCACCCCGACGCAGGCCATCAACGACGTCAAGTTCATCTGGAATAGCGGCACGGGAACCATGTCCTTCGGCTCCATCACGTTCCGCAACGATCTTGACCTGATCACGCCTCAGCAGCCCGACGCGGTCATCCCCGAACCCGGCACCACGGGCCTCTTGGGCCTGACCCTGGTGGCGCTGGCGGCCCATCGCCGGTTTCGTGACCGCCGGCGGGCCCGAGGACGAAGGGCCTGAGCCCCTAAGGGGCGACTGCGGCAAGGCGGGCATTGGGGCGCTGGGCCGATCCCGCGCCGGGCCTTCCCCTTGTGGCGGCCGTTCGACCGAGTCTTCGAGGAAGAACGGCTCCGGGCCGGGGATGAGGGAGGGGAGGCGATCCTCGGTTGAGGATTGTCGGAAGTCGGACACGTTGAGCGGAAGCCGCTCTCCCTCGCGGACTCGGTCGAGCGGCCGCTACAGGGCGGTGGGCTCAGTCGCGCCCGGCCATACGGTTCTGCGGACGGGGCACCGACCTGCTCAAGCATGCGATTGATTTGGCGCCGCCCCAGTAGTCCGCTGTTCCCGCCCTGCGGGACGGACCGCGCATGGTACGGGCCTACGGGGTGGAAGAGCGGCTCTCGTCCCGGTTTGCCCCTACAGGCTGCGGACCGTATGCTGCGCGGATGAATCTTCGCACGTTTTCCTTCCATCATCTGCTCCCCCTCGCGCTCCTCGGCCTCGCCTCCCCTGCCTGCGCCGAGGCGCCCGGGCCGGACAACCCTCCGTCGGCCCCCGATTCGGTCGAGGCGCTCACCGGCGCCCACACCCGGCTGGCCTGGGTGCAGGACATCGGGTCCGGGACCGACGTGTTCGCGGGCGGGGGCCAGCTCCGGCTGATCGGCTACGACTCGCGCGACGGGCGGGGCGAACGGGTACTGGTGCCCGGCCCGGGCGCGTTCCGGCGTCCGCTATTCACCCCCGACGGGGGCACCGTGGTCTATTCGGACCACCTGCGGAACCGCATTCATGCCTTCGACTGGGCCCGGGGGCGGACGCGCGAGATCGCACGCGGCTACGCCGTGGATGTCTGGCGCGATCCCGAGGCGGGCGCGGTCTGGGTGTACGCCCAGCCCTATGCCCCCGGCTACCCGGACGCGCCCGAGGACAACCCGCGCTCCCTGCACCGGTTCCGGATCGACCAGCCCGGGGTCACCGAGAAGGTGTTCGACGCCGCCCCCCTGGACGCTGACAACATCCAGATCTCCCGCGACGGCCGGTTCGCCTCCGGTCTCTTCCCCTGGCCGCATGGCGGACGGGCCGATCTGACGAACAACACCTGGCAGCGCCTGGGCCGCGGCTGCTGGGTGTCCATGGCCCCCGACGACAGCGGCATCGTCTGGATCTTCGACGGCGCCCACCGCAACGTCGCCCTGTACCCGCCCGACGGAGGCGGATCGCATTGGCAGACCAACATCAACGACGCCCCGGGGATCGGAGGCTACGAGGTCTACCATCCGCGGTGGACCAACCATGCGCGGCACCTGGTGATGACCGGCCCCTACCGGGAGGGTGGCGGGGGCAACCGGATCCGGGGCGGCGGCACGGCGGTGGAGATCCACCTGGGCCGGTTCGCGCCCGACCTCCGCTCGGTCGAGGCCTGGGTGCAGGTCAGCGACAACCCCCACGCCAACTTCTATCCCGCCGCCTGGATCGAGGGCGGGCACGAGGTGAGCCTGGCCCGGGAGCCGACCCGGGTGGCGGAGGTGACCCCGCCGGAACTGGACGACCGCTGGCCGGGCACCCAGGAGGGACTGGTCTGGATCTGGCGCGACGGAGACACCGACAACCAGATCCTCGATGCCGAAGGCCGGACCGCGCGCCGGACCTCGGCCGAGCCCAAGGCCAGGGCCGTGTTCGCCCGTCACCATGCCATGGATCTGGCC
>PXDE01000516.1 GCA_003566475.1 PVC group bacterium
CAGTCTCCGGCGGCCAATCTCAGGACACCGCCAGCCCCTTACCACCCCCATTCCAAGGCCAAAATGGCCGCGCTAAGCCTCCACAGCACCCGGGCCAGAAGCCCATCGCATTGACTGGCAGTGTCTTAGGCTGGTCCGGCCCCGACCCTCCGGACTCGTCACCCGCACCCTCGTCACCCGCACCCTCCGCATCCGCTTCTTCCCGAGGCCCGACGCCCCGGCGGCGCTGGTGGCCATCAGGGCCTACGGCTGACCCTGAAATCCCCGAGCGGAACATCGCTCTCCCATTGGGGCAACCGGTTGCGGGGACCATCGATCCTCACCAGCGGGGGCTGACGCTGGGCGAGCGAGTTGATTTTCGCCCACAGCATGGTATCGCCCCAGAACTGGGGAGGGGCATCGGCGGCGGCGACCGACGCGAAGATCTCGGCCGGGGTCTCGCATCCGGCACGGATCGCGGACAGGGCCAGGGATTCGAGCCGACCCAGTCCGGTGGCGGGGTCCGGCCATTCCTCCAGCCATCGGGCCGCAGCGGCCGGAATCCAGGGCAATTGTGCATCCGTCACCAGGGTCAACTCGGTCAAGGCCTCCAAGTCCTGATTGGCAAACGCCTCGTCCACCCGCACCGCGAAGTCGAACTGGGCGTCGGTGACCGGCCGCCGCTCTCCGTAGAGGGAAGCCAGTTGATCGGGCGTCAGTTGCCCGAGTCCGTGAAACGGCACGATGCCCGAAAACCTGTGCACACAGAGAAGCTCCACGTAGCTGGCCTTCCGGTCCCGGAGGCAGGTGAGGATGTGGGCGAGCATGGCCTGATCAAACAGGCAGGCGTCGAACCAGAGCACAACCCGCTCCTGCGCCGCCGCCTCCGCCAGACGAAGGTACTGCTCGCGCAGCGTCTCCAGAATTCGCTGCCGGTCCAGTCCGCCCCCGGTGGCATCCTCAAGAAACGCGGCCCGGCCCCCGAGGGTCGCCTCGTCGGGCCACCCGGCACGCCGAGGCCCGTCGTAGAGGATGTCGTGCCAGACCAGCACCCGCCCGGGAAGCCCGGCCTTGGCCAGGAGTTCTCCGGCGTGGTCGCCGCTGGTGATGTGGATGGCGTTGGGCATCTATCGTGTGCCTCGCTGTCGGCCGTCACGTGTCAGGCGTGCCCTCCGGCGTTGCCTGCTTGGATTTCCTGTCTTCAATCCGCCTCAAACCCTCCTGCAGTCCATCATCCAGTCTCGTGTTGATCGGGTATATATCGTCCAGGGCCCGGTCTGATGTGTGGACGAACCGAGCGTCGAGCCACCGGCTGCGGCTACGGCCCATGATGTTGGCGGTGCGACGGATCGGAGGTCAAGGAGTTCCTTCGCGTCGGCCAGGTGCCCGCGCCGGATCCTGACACTAGGCGGAGGTGGCGTGCCCTAAGGGCACAATCGGTAGCCGACATCGCCCAGAGGGCAATCCCAGCCCGCCAGCCGCTTAGCGGCCCCATTCCAAGGCCAAAATGGCCGCGCTAACGCCCCACAGCACCCGAGCCAGAGACCCATCTTCCTGAATGGCAACGCCTTGGAATGGTCCGACCCCGGCCCTCACCACCCCGGCCCTCACCGACCCCTGCCTTCAGACAGAGGATCGCAGAGGCGGGGGAGAAGGAGTGCCCGCCGCCAGATCCGGATTCATCCGCCATGGCCGGCGCCCTCCGGATCCGTTCGCCGCCTGCCGAGGGCGGTCAGGCGGTACCTCTGGTTGCGGGCGCGGGGGGCGTCGGGGCGGGTCATCTCGATGAGCCCGGCGGCCAGGGCCGGTCGCAGGTAGGAGTAGAGGAAGGTGGGGCGATGCGAAAGCCCCAGTTTTCGCATGATCTCCCGGGTGGAGAGGGGCGTTCCGCCCATCGCGGCAAGAAGGCGCGAGACTTGTTCGGTTTGTTGTTCGCCACCTTGTTCGGTCTCGATGAGTTCCCACAGGGCCCCGCGGACCATGGCCAGCATGAACTCGATGAATGGAGTGCAGGAGACGGCCTGGTTGCTGGCGTTCAGGGCGGCGTAGTAGTCGGCCCGGTGCTCGCCGGTGAGGGTCTCGACCGAGACGGCGGAGAAGAGGGGATTCCAGCGGGTGAGGATGAGGGTCTGCCAGAGGCGGCCCATGCGACCGTTGCCGTCCTGGAAGGGATGGATGAACTCGAACTCGTAGTGGAAGACGCAACTGGCGATAAGAGGGGGCTCCGGGGTGGCCTTGAGCCAGGCCAGGAGGTCGGCCACCAGGGCGGGCACGCGGTCGGCGGGAGGGGCGACGTGGACCACCTCCTCGCCGCGCTGGATGCCCACGCCGCCGGAGCGGAAGCGGCCCGGATCGTCCACCAGCCCGGCCATGAGGACGCCGTGCGCGGCCAGCAGGTCGTCGCGGGAATGGGGCGACCACTCGGACATGCGCTCGTAGGCGAGAAAGGCGTTGCGGACCTCCTGGATCTCGCGGGGCGTGCCGAGCACCCGCCTGCCGTCAAGCACCGCCGTGACCTGATCGACGCTGAGGGTGTTGCCCTCGATGGCGCAGGAGGCCTGGACCGTGCGGATGCGGTTGTCGCGCCGAAGGCGGGGGCCCACGGGACCGCTTTCCGCCCGCAGGCGGCCCAGAGCTTCACCGATCTCCCCGACCAGCCGGACCACGGCCGGGGTGAGCCGGTAGGGTGGCTGGTAGGAATCACGGGGCATGGCCCGAGGGCCTCCCGGCGGCAGGTTCCGCGGACGCGTCTTCAGGATCGGGCTTCATCGCATTCCCTCGATCCGCCAGCCTAACGTAGAGACTGCCGGAGGGCCAATCCGAACGGAGCGGCCCAGCGCCGACTGGGCCGCTCGCATGTCCGCCGCCAGACTGGGTGTACCACGAAACACACGAAAGGCGCGAAAGGGGCAGGAGGATGGGCTGCCGGCCGGGAGTCGCGCCGTCACACCTCGCCAGAATCCCCTGGCCCTTCCTCACCAATGTCGGACAGCCTCAGCACCTGAATACGTCCTGAAGCCGGTTCGGCACGCCTCATCTCCGGGAGGGCGGGGTTGACCGACAGGGCAAGGTCCGTCACGTCGCACAGCACCCGCATGCGATCCGCCATGGTCAAGGACCGGAACCACCGGGCCTTGGCCTCCGGGGTCTCGTCCTGTCGGCTATGCGATACAGAGTGGCCCTGTCTCATGCCCTCATCCTACCCGCCGCACCGGTCAGTCCTGATCATCGAAGTCCACCGGCATCCAGTCGATGACCGTACCCCCGCTGGATGGGTAGTACGGGCTGACCAGAAAGTTCTCTCCGTGCTCCCAGGTCACCCGGAAATCGCCGACCCGGAACCGCTTTCCTTCGTGCAAGTCATATCGCTCCTCCTCCAGGCCGGGCACGGGGTCGAAGATGTAGAGCTGGGCCAGCACCTCCGCCTTCTTCTCCTCAGGAATGATGTACTCCTCCACCATGCCCCCCTGCACCTGAAGTCGGCGCGTCGGGTGCGGCAATTTCCCTTCCGTCATGTCGTTTCGTTGGATCATGATTCCGCCTTCGTGTTCGCTTGCCGAATACACCGGACTTTCAATCGCGCCAAACCGGATAGACCCAGTCCGGGTGACCGTGGGCGACGGGAAAAGGGAGGCGGAGAGGCGGGCTCCACGAACCCCGGGCGGACCATGACAGAGGCCGCCGGGGAGGCGGCGGGGGGCCGGGAGGATGCGGGCCGCGGTTCCGGCGGTGTCCAAGTCGAACTGCAGGGCGCTGCTGGAAGGTCATCGTCGAAGGGGTTCCTTAAGGACGAGATGGAGATGCTGCCGACTTCCATGCCCCAGAACATAGATTTCCTCCTCGGCCGGGTCACACCGGTCGATCTCCGCACGGAGGGTGGCCAATCCCTCTTTGACCCTAATGAGAGGCTCGTTCAGGGTATTCACGTTGCCGATGAAGTTGCCATTCAGGTATAGCCGGATCTCCCGCGGGTTCCGCGTATTTGGGAATGTGATGTTGTACGTCAGTTCGCCGAAAGACTCCTCCGTCGCAGGATCGTCCGTTCGGGCGCAGCCCAGAAGCATGAGTGTGAATGCAAGCAGTGTCGCGGCGCTCCGCATCGTCCATCTCCTTCCAACTAGTTGCTATACCGAAGTGTGGGGTGTGGGATGTGGGGAGGCCGCCGAGGAGGCGGCGGGGGGTCGGCGGTGGGTGGGCCTCGCCTTCATGGGGGCGAGTTTCGGGACGGGGAGGGGGAAGTCAAGGGGAATGTGCGCCTACGGCGCAGGGATTGG
>PXDE01000235.1 GCA_003566475.1 PVC group bacterium
ACATCCGAGCCGAGATGACACCCCACCGAACCTCCGCCCCCCGCCGATCCGGGTTCACCCTGATCGAGATGATGACGGTGATCGTCCTCATCGTGATCCTGGCCGCCCTGGTGGTGGCGGCCGCGCAGTGGAGCCAGACCTGGGCCCTGGAGCGCCGGGCCCGGGCCAACATGCGCCAGATCATGGCCCAGGTGGCCGAGGCCGAGGCCCAGACCGGCGCCGCCATCAACCCGTTCGGGACCAGCGGCACCCTGACCGGCACCCCCATGTACGCCTTCGACAGCCAGGATGTGGCGAAATATGACCCCTGGGGCAACGCCTACCGGATCGACACCGACGCCCGCGGCGAGGTGATCGGCATCCGGTCGTTCGGACCCGACGGCATCGAGGGAACTGACGATGACCTCTATCTCGAACGCTACTAGCCACCGCCGCCGTGCCTTCACTCTGGTCGAGCTGCTGGCCGTGGTCGGGGTGCTGATCATCCTCACCGCGCTCCTGTTCCCCGCCGTGGCCAGCCTCCTCCGCAAGGCGGAGCTGGCCAGGGCCCGCAACGAGGTGGACATGATCGCCAACGCCATCCGCCAGTACATGGTCGAGACCGACCAGCTTCCGGTGACCTACGGCTCGGTCTTCGACTGCAAATCGGTGGGCAACTGGGTCTACCGGTACAACGACTTCGTCGACCACCCCGACCGCATCTCGACCCTGGCCGCGGACATCCGGGCCCGGCTGGCCGAGATCGCGACCCGCCTGACCTCGCCCGAGGCCAATCCGGCCCGGCGGGTGTTCCTGGAGATTCCGATTCACGAGTCCGGCCTGCTGGTGGACCCCTGGGGCAATCCCTACTGCATCATGCTGGACTGCTTCGGAGACAGCCGGGAGGGCAACCTGGTCGTCGTGTCAAGCGCTGGGCCCGATGGCGTCTTCAACACCGAGGAGATGACCATCAAGGGGTGGTTCATCGCCCCCAACCGCTTCGCGGAGGACGATGACATCGTGTCGCGCCACTGACCGCCGGGGGTTCACCCTCATCGAGATGCTGGCGGTGATGGTCATCCTCGGCATTCTGCTCGGGCTGTCCACCCTGGCCCTCTCGGACCTCGGCCGGGGTCAGGGGGCCCGCGGCTCGGTGAGCGCCTTCGTGGCCACCGCCGCCCTGGCCCGTCAGCATGCGGTGACCTACGCCTCGCCCACCTCCGTGGTCCTCCTCCCGCCCGACGCGGCCCTCTACACCGACCTCGAGCGGCTCCGCCCCCGGGCCGGCCGGGCCTACGCCGTCTACGCGGTGGATCCGGAAACCCAGGAGGGGCGGTTCGTCGCCGAGTGGACCACCCTGGCCGACGGGCTGGTCTTCGAGGTGGCCAGCGGCCTTGACGCCTGCGTGTTCGAGGCCTCGGAGGCCACCCGGGTCTCCGTGAGCCTCCGCCGGGACGGCGGCACCAACCTGGTGGTCCGGACCCTGCCCGCCATCCGGTTCCGGCCCAATGGGTCGGCGTTCCGGAGCCAGGGCTACCAGGTGGGCATCACCGAAGGCGCGGTGGACCTCGACCCCGACACCCGCGCCCTCACGCTCCGCAGGCGGGGGGGGAGCCGTCTCCTGGCCGAGGTCGGGGTGGGTGGGTTCAGCGGCGCGGTCACGCTGCGTTCCTACGGGGTGGCGCCGTGAGACTCCCACCCCCCGCCCGCCCGCGCGCCGGGTTCTCCCTCGTGGAGACCGCGCTGGCGGTGGGGGTGGTGGGCATCGGACTGGTGGGGCTGGTCGGCCTCTATCCGGCCGGCCTGGAGATGAGCCGCCGGGCCGTGCACGACAGCTACGGCGGCCTGTTCGCCGAGGCGGTGCTCAACGGGCTCAGGGCCCAGGTGCGGGCCCACCCCGATCTCCACGCGCTCGAAAGCCTGACCATCCCCCTGGACCTGCCCTGGGCCGAGGTCACCCCCGACCGGGTGGTCCCCACCACCACCCCGGTCAAGGTCATCCTCCGCTCCCGGCTCGACCCCGAGGCCGAGGACGTGGCCATCTGGTACCGGCTCGACTTCACCGACGTGCACTGGCTGGACCAGGGCGCCCGCGAGGTCCAGGTCAAGGAGATCGTCACCTGGCCCCAGAACCAGGCGGGGCAGTCCCACACCGTCCAGCCGGTGGACGGCCCCTGGTTCACCGCCACCAACGTGGTCAGCGAGGTCACCTACCCCGATCTGCGCCGGGCCCGGCTGCTGGTCTGGGTGGGCCACCGGGTGAACCGGAACCACATGAACGACCGCTTCCGGACCGGCCCCCGCCCCCACGACGACACCCCCGACCTTCGCCGCCTGGCCGGGGCCCCCCGCGACAACGTCTACTACAACAACTTCGTCGAGTTTCATTATGCCGAGCTGTACGGCTACCGGTGACCGGGGACGCGGTCGCGGGGCGGGCTTCACCCTGCTCGAGATGATGGTCTCCATGGCCTTTTTCGCCGTGCTTCTGCTCGTCATGACCCGGATCCTGGCCGACACCAGCCGGTCCTGGGAGACCGGACGGCGGCGCGGGGAGACCGCTCTGGCCGCCCGCATGGTGTTCGACCTGATGTCCACCGAGCTGGCCCAGGCCGTGGTCACGCCCGAGTTCCCCATGGCCGTGGAGGCATCCTCGATCCGCTTCCACCGGAGGAATCCGGCGGGGTCCAGCCCGTACGGGGGAGAGGTGCGCAGGGGGCTGACGCTCGTCGAGTACCGGCTCGTCGGCACGGGCGACCTCCGCACGCTGGAGCGCCGCCAGGCGGATTGGGCCGCGTCTGGCCCGCAGCCCGGGGCGCCGGCTCTGGGCGCGAGGGAGCCTCTGTACGGGCATGTGCGGAGGTTCGGGGTTCGCATCCGCGACGCCGACGGCACCGACCTTGCCCCCGGCAGCCACACCTCCCCTCCGGCCCAGGTGGATCTGTTCCTGGGACTGTGCGACCGCGACGAGGCCTCACGCTACGCCGATCTCCCCGCCGCCCTGCAGGAGCGGGCCGAGCGCCGCTTCCACACCCGGGTGATGCTCCTGGCCCAGGAGGGCCCATGACCGGCCCACGCCATTTCGGTCCCGCGCTCCGCGACGAAGCCCCAGGTTCCGGGCGCCGCGGCATCGCCCTCATCCTCGCCCTGGGGATTCTGGCCGTCCTCTTCGTCACCGGCGTGGCCTTCGCGGTGTTCGCCCGCATGGAGCGCAAGGCGGCGGCCAACCACCGGGCCCGCATCCAGGCCCGCCAGCACGCCCTCTCGTTCCTGGACCGGGCCCTGGCCGACATCGGGCGGGCCTACGATCTCGACGCGGCCGCGAACGCCAACCGCTACCGGGTCTATCCGGACTGGGAGATCCTCGCCCCCCGCATGGAGCTCGACTACACCTCGACCCACGCCGACCTGTTCCGGTTCGGCGCGGTGAGCGACCTGGTGTCGCGGGCCCATCTGGCGGCCGCCTCGGCCACCCCCACCCCCTGGGTGGATCTCTACCATGTCCACACCGCCGACATGTTCACCCCCCACATCATCGGCTGGCTGGTGGAGACCAACTGGGTGGACCGGGCGGGGAACCGGGTGGACGCCATCTTCGGGGGCATCGCCCACGGGCGGGCCAGCTACCTCATGCTCAATCTCTCCGGCATGATCGATCCCCACCACGCCTCTCCCGAACAGCTCGCCCTCCTGCCCGAGGTGGCCGATCCGGAGCGGTTCGCGGATCTCCGCGACGACCACCGCCGCTACCTGGGGCTCGACGACCTCCACGCCGCCCAGGCCGGCCGGGGCCTCCATCCCGGCGAGGCCGGCCGCCCCCGGACTCTGGCCCCGGGCCTCGCCTTCCGTCCCGGCGTCTGGAACGCCGCCGCAGGCCGAGCCGCCACCGCCGACGAGGTGGTCGACCTGTCGGTGCCGCTAGAGGAGATGGAGACCCCGGCCTGGGAGGCGAGGTTCCGGTCGGCCCTGAACGCGTCGGGAATCGCCGACGGGTGGATCCAGGACCGGATCTATCTGGGGCTGCTCGACTACGTGGACGAGGACGTGGTGCCCCGGGCCCTCGACGCCTGGACCACCGAGTCGGTGCCCATGGTCAACGAGGTGCATGTCACCTCGGGCTACTCGGTATCCGCCCTCACCAACCACACCGCCACCGCCCAGGTGGACGTGGAGCTGATCTACCCCTTTGTCAACGCGGTGACCAATGAGTTCCGGGTCGAGGTGCGGGGCGCCTGGTTCGCCAACCCGTCCGGAGGGCTCTCCGCCCA
>PXDE01000172.1 GCA_003566475.1 PVC group bacterium
ATGGCGGGACGCCATACGCTGGCCATCGCCCACGCCGATGCGGCCCCTCCGCTGCGCCTTTTCTGGGAGGCCGCTGCGTCCCCCGAAGGCCCGGCGGTGCTGCGGTTCACGGTGAGTGTCGATCACCGCTGCCTGCACCGCATCGCCGCCGCCAACGCCGCCACCGGCGAGCGTCTGGGCGAATGCGTGGTGCCTTTCGGCTGTCCGGGACAGCCCTGCGACGGGCAGCCCTCCGGACCGGAAAGCACCGGACCCTGGGCTGTTCTGGCCCGCATGGTTGGATCTGCCCAGCATCCTGCCCTGGCCCTCGCCGAGGCGTGCTGCCCGAAGGATTGAATACGTATAAACCCACCAAAACCCCGGACAAAACCATGAGCCTCTTCCTCACTGAAACCGAAAAAAAAGCCTTTCATGATTACCGCAAACAGAATCCGCTGGGGCAGGATCTGTTCTGGGCCCTGCTGAACCGCGCCGAGGCGAGGGCGCGTCATCCCGGGCTGACCGGACCGGAGGGCGGCGCCGAGTGGTGGTTCAGCGCGGCGGAATACCTGTCCGACGCCGCCATGGCCCACGCGCTTAAACCCTCCGCCACGATTGCCGCCTGGCTGCGCAGTCAGACCCTCGGGATCTGCCGCCGCTCCGAGGACGACTGGGTCGGACCGCCGTTCCGCCCCCATGCCGTCCATCCGGTCCGCGGCAACCTGGAAACCGCGCACCTGAGCTGGGGCGTGGCGGTGGCGTTCGATCTCGCCGGGGATATTTTCACCGAAGCCGAGCGCGAAGAAATCCGCGCCACCCTGCGGGACCGCGCCATTCCCCTCTGCCACGAATGGCTGGCCAACAACAACCATCTCGCCAACTGGCGCTGCATCCTCGGCGCGGGCGAGGCCGTGGCCGCCGCCGTGCTCGACGACCGCGAGGCCATCCGGCGCGCCGTCCGCGAGTACCGCATCAGCCTCCAGATTTTCCAGGACGACGGCACCTATGGGGAATCCCTGCAGTACTCGAATTATCCAGCCCTCCACCTGCTGCTCACCCGTGAGGCGCTCATCCGCCGCGATCCGTCCCTGGCCGCGGAGCTGCCGACCGATCCCTGGAATCTGCTGCCCCGCTGGTATGCCGCCAGTCTGTTCTATGTCAAACCGCTCAGCGGCTGGGGCGCCGCGCCGCGGGCCCGCTGCGCCAACTTCAACGACAGCAGCGCCATCTTCCGTCCTTCCGGCGATCTGCTCCTCGGCCTCGCCGCTCGGGAAAAGGAGGCGCGCCCCCGCGAGGCCGGCCTCGCCCGCTGGCTGTATGAGGCCCTCTACGCCCCGGACCTGCGCGTGGGTCCGCATGACGGTGCCAGCTTTGGTTTTCTGAACGATTGGGGTTTTCTCTCACCGGTTTTCCTGCCGCAGGCTTGCGAGGCTATCGATCCCGAAGCCGCCGGGCTGGAAACCCTCGAAGCGTTCGACAATGGGAATGTGCTCGTTCGCGACGCCTGGCAGGGCAAAACCACCCTCGCCATTCACGGCGGCGGAGAACCGCTGCACGGTCCGGGGCATTTGCACGGTGACCTGAACAGCTTCATCCTCGTTCACAACCGCGAGCGGCTCCTCGTCGATCCGGGACACAGTTGCTACCGCAACCTCATCCATGCCCTCGAAGGCTCCACGCTGACCCACAACACCTGCACCTTCACCGTGCAGGATCACGATGATCTCGGTTTGCAGGAGGACAAACACGCCCGCCGCGACTTGCAACAATCACGTCAGGCCCGGGCGCGTTTCGACCAGACCACCGGCCTGCGTGTCGCCGGCGCGGACCGCGGGGCGCGCCGCCTGCTCGCCGCCCGGCTTGACGAGGTGACCGTGGTCGGCTCCGAGGCATCCGCCCTCTACGGAGCGCCCCTCGAACGCTTCGCCCGCTTCTGGATTCTCTGCGGCAGTCACGCCCTCTTCGTGGTGGACCACATCGTGTCCGCGCGGCCGGTGCAGGTGGCCTGGCACTGGCTGCTCAACAACCGCGACGGACTGCTCGAGCACAAGGTGTTCCATCCCGACCGCGCGGTCGCCCGCCGTCCCGGGGCGGGTCTGAAGCTTTTCCATCTCGGGGGCGGTCTGCCCGGCACCCCGGAATACGCCTACGCGCACGATGCCTACGATCCGCTCCCCGCCGCCCGGGGCGAGGGCCGGCCCGGCAGCGGCATGCTCCTCACCTGGCGCGAGCCCGCCAAAGCCGCCAAAGCCGCCCAAACCCGCCGCACCGCCGTGCACGCCATCGCCATGGACGGCTACGGCGCGGTGGCCGGCTGGCATCTCCGCGAGCATCCCGAAGGACCGGTTCTGGAAAGTCCCGACAAAGCCCGGAGCTGGCAACTGATCCTCAACGGAGAGGGGGAAGGCATGGAAATCCGTGAACTCGCCACCGGCCGCGTCTGGTCGGTTCTCCCCGGAAATGGGGATTGGACTCTGTCGGCAAAATCTGTATAGACAACTCCCCAATGACAAGCATGCGATTCACGGAACTCGGGACATCGGTCTCCGAAAAAGAAATCATCCGCGGCCTCTATGCAACGGATGCCAGCCATTATCAGATCATGCCGGCGGCGGTCGTCTGGCCGAAGGACGAGGAGGATGTGCTCAAAACGCTCGCCCTCTGCCGGAAAAATGGCATGTCCGTCACGGCCCGCGGCGCGGCCACCTCGCTGTCGGGTCAGACCCACGGCTCCGGCGTGGTCCTGGATCTTTCCCGGCACATGAACCGCATTCTGGAAATCAATCCCGCCGAAGGCTGGGCCAGGGTGCAGCCCGGCGTGGTGCGCGACCACCTGAACGCCGAAGCGGCTCCGCACGGACTTCATTTCGCGCCGGATCCCTCCACCACCAGCCGCGCCACCCTCGGCGGCATGATCGGCAACAATTCCGCCGGCACGCGCTCCATCCTTTACGGAAAAACCAGCGACCATGTGCTCGCCTGCCGCGTGGCGTTGATGGACGGCCGGGTGCTCGACTTCGGTCCCGCCCCGCGCCGCGCCTGGGCCGGCGATCCGGCGGAACCGCTGTATGAGGGACTCCGCGCCCTGATCGACCGCCACCGGGAAGAAATCCTCGCCCGCTATCCCAAGGTGATGCGGCGGGTCGGCGGCTACGCCCTGGATGCCTTTCTGGACGATCCCGAACAGAGCCCCTGGAATCTCTCGAATCTCATCTGCGGCAGCGAGGGAACCCTGGGGATTCTGCTTGAGGTGACAGTGCGTCTGACCCCGCTTCCCGCCGCCACCGCCCTGGTGGCCGTGCATTTCGAGGACATTCCCTCCTCCCTCCGCGCGGTGGAGGGCATGCTCGCTTACGACCCCAGCGCTGTGGAGCTGCTCGACGGCGTGGTTCTCCGCGAGGCCCGCATCAATTCCAGCACCCGCGAACTCTCCGGCTTCATCGAGGGCACTCCCGGAGCCATGCAGTTGGTGGAATTTTTCGGCGACACGGCGGAGGAGGCCGCCGGCAAGGCCCGGCGCTTCGCCGCCGACCTTCAGGCCTCGGGCACCGGCTACGCCTGGCCGGTCTTCGAAGACGCCAAGGGCCAGCAGCGGGTCTGGGAGGTCCGCCGCCTTGGACTCGGCCTCATCTCCAACAAATTCGGAAGCACCAAGGGTCAGGCGTTTATCGACGACGCCTGCATTCCCCTGCCGGTGCTGCCGGAATACATCGACAAGGTCACCGCCTTCTGCCGCGGGGAAGGGGTGGATCTCGTCCTCTATGCCCACTCCTCCGTGGGGGTGCTGCATGTCACCCCCGAACTCGACCTCCACAAGCCGGAGGACATCGCCAAGATGCGGCGCATCGCCGAGTACGCCTTTGAACTGTGCATGGCATATGGCGGCTCGCACTCCGGCGAACACGGCGACGGGCTGGTGCGCGGCGAATTCATCCGCCGCTTTTACGGGGAAACCCTCTACGGAGCCTTCCGGGAAGTCAAAGCCCTGTTCGATTCCCGCAATCTCATGAATCCCGGCAAGATCATTGACCCCGCCCCGATGACCGAACACATGCGCTATCAGGCCCCCGGTTATGCGGAGAAGGTGGCCGCCGCCGAAGCCGGCGCGCTCTTTCACCACCGCGCCCAGGGTGGACTGGGGCTGGCGGTGGAGCAGTGCAACGGGGGCGGCGCCTGCCGCAAGATCGGTTCCGGGGTGATGTGCCCCAGCTACATGGCCACCCGCGACGAAAAAGACAGCACCC
>PXDE01000138.1 GCA_003566475.1 PVC group bacterium
GCCACATCCCGATACTGCTCCCACGTGTCGATCCGCCAGGCATCCACGACCTGCTCCCATTCGGCCAGGAGGAATCCGGTTCCGACCCGGAGATCCGACGAACCGGCGGCGGCCTCCTCCAGCATGTCCCGGACCTTCCCCCGGTCGGCCAGGGTCACGGCGCCGATCATCGCCCGGTGCAGGCGCAGCGCCAGAGCGTCGAGCGCGTGGACATCGATCCGCTCCGCCAGCCGGGGCTCGTTGCCGACCAGGCGGCGCAGCCGGGTCCGCAGCGCGTGGGCGAGCGGGTCCGAGAAGGTCGCCAGCAGGATGCGTGCGTCAGGACGGGTCCGGGCCAGATGCACGGCCCGGTGGAGCGCCACGATGGTCTTGCCCGTGCCCGCCGATCCCGATACCCGCGACGCCCCCGCATGGTCCTTCTCGACCCATTCACGCTGCTCGGGGTGCAGGAACACCGTCCAGGCCTCCCAGGGCGCGTCCAGAGCCCGTTCCAGCTCCTCCACCCCGGCCACGACACGGAACCGGCGACGGGCGTCCGGATGGTCGAACGGATCGGCCTCCGGCAGCGGTGTCTCGACCGGCCGGGGTTTCCCTCCCGTGGCCAGCTCCAGCAGGGCCTCGGCGGCTTCCGCCGGCAGCCGGTCGGCAAGGGCGAGCAGCCCGTCCTCGTCCACCTGGCGCACATCGGCGATCCACTCCGGCGGCACACCGTAGCCGAGCAGGTCCGCCTCTGGGGTGTCCGCGAACAGGGCGGGCTTCGGCGTGGGCGGGGTCTCCTGGGGCACCATCACCGGCACCACGACCTCCTTCACCAGCTCCCGGACCTCCACGATCTGGGCCGCCCCGGTCGAGGGATGTGTCTCCACCTTGCGCCGCTCCGCCCAGGCATACGCCTTGTCGTGGTGGCCCACGTAGCAGAGCATCAGGCTGCCCGAGGTCCGGTGCACGATGATCCGCAGATCCGCGCTGGCGCGGACCGACCAGAAGTTCCGGTCCCGCGACCGGTCCACCCGGTGGAACTTGAGGCCCGGTCCGGACGGGTCCGCTTGGAGGTCGAACGCGGTCGTCTTCGCCGCCTTCTGCTCCTCACCCGTCAGCCGGGCTAGGCTGTCGGTGAAGGTGGATGAGATGAGGAAGGTCAAATCACCACCTCGGTTCCATTCACACCCGAAACACCTTCATCACCTCGTCGCCGAGGTGGTTGATGACCTTGACGGCGATGCGTCCGTGGGGGGGCCTGGGGAAGGGGCGGGAGACGGCGCGGTGGAGCGTGGCCCAGGCCTCGGGGTCGATCTCGGCCCGGAGGGTGGTCTTGAGCGCCTTGTAGGGGTCGTTCTGGCCCAGGAAGTAGGCGTGGCGGACGAAGAAGCTCTCGCCGTTGTACTCGGTGTCGATGAACCAGCACGCCACCCCCTCGGGGCCGTCGCTGCGGACCTCGCCGGACGAGGGGTCGAACACGTCCACCCCGCGCACCTCGACCTCGACCAGGCCCTCGCCGGCCTCGCGGACCTCGATGTCGGGCTCGCCGAACACCACGAACAGGTTGGCCTTGTCGGTGGTCTTGAGATCGCCCGCCATGTGCAGGTCGGCGTTCATCCGGGCCTTGAGCACCGGGATGCGCCCCAGCTTGTCAAACTCCCCGGCGTGGGCGTCGTAGTTGAACGCGCAGGCGATGAGCACGTCGAACCCGGCCTCCCCAGCCTCCCGGGCCGCCTCCACCAGGTCGGGCCGGCTCACCGTGCCGAACTCCGGCCCAATAAACACCCCCGCCCGCATCATCCTCCCTTCATCCTTCACCCTTCCGCCTTCACCCTTCCCCACATACCGTCCTTCGGCGCAGATGTGGTGCCCCGGCCAGCCGGTGAGGGAGGTGAACTCGATCCGGTCCTCCTTATGCGCCTGCTGCACCCCCGCCGCCTTGAGGTTCTCGAGGATCATCTGCTCGAAGGTCTGGGCAGGGTCGTACACTGCGCCACCCTCGTCGACCCGTGTGGGGTCGATCAGCTCGTCGTCCTCGTCCACACCCAGCACGCGGTGGGGGCTCAGACTCTCCACCGTGAACGGCCCCGCCACGCGGACGGTCTTCTTGTTCTCGTAGGGCTTGTCGTACAAGGTCTCGTAGTCGGCCTTAGCCGCGATGGAGGCGTCGATCTCGCGCTGACGCCCGATCCGGGCCTCCCAGAAGTCGGCGAGAGGCGCGGCGGCCGCCTTGGGCCAACCGGCCGGGGCCTCGCGGGGCACCTCCCACTCGACCAGGGCGTAGGCGGGGACGGTCTCCCCGCTGGGCATCTTGAAGGTAGCGTCGTCCGGGGCGTCGAACCGCACGTCCTTGCCCTGACGGCCCCCGGTCTCCACCCGATAGGGCTTCTTGTGGCCGCGCAGCGCGGCGTTGAGCCGGGCCAGGGCGTCCTCGACCTTAGGCTGCCAAGTGTCCCAAATGACATCGATCTCGGCATTGCTAGCAATGGACTTGAGGGTGATGTGGGGAACCCGCTCATACACGAATCCGTGTCGGACATTGTGGAAGAAGTTTGAAGGTTGAGGGGTGATGGGTAAAGGGGAGGCGGAGGGGCTGCGGAGTTCGAACTGCTTGCGGTGGCCTTCCTCGCTGTCGGCCAGGAGGTAGTACGGATAGCGGGCGCCCATGATCCGGGCCCGGGCGAGGGCCAGGGCCACCCGCGAGGTGTCGATGGTGATCCAGCGGCGGCCCCACTGCTCGGCGACGGTGGCGGTGGTGCCGGAACCGCAAGTCGGGTCGAGCACCAAGTCGCCGGGGTCGGTGGCCATGAGAATGCAGCGTTGCACCACCTTTTCGGAGGTTTCAACCACGTATCGCTTCTCCGATGCGAAACCAGCGATACCCGTATCGGCCCAGACGTTGTCCTCGGGAAACGCCGCGAAATCGTCGAAGTAGCGGACGTAGTAAAGGCCCGTCCTCGTGGACGCCAAGCGCGAGGACCAGAACAACCGTGTCATCCCAAGCTGATTGGTCTTCCAGCGAACCCTTTCAGAAGGCCGGAATTCTCTGCCCATAAAGGGGACTGGGAACCATGACGCAGCGCCCTCCCCCTTGTCCCGGCCAACACTCTGGCTAGTCAGATTGTCGATCCTGAACACGCGAGCACCGTCAGGGATGGCTTCGGACGCCCGCAACTCTTCCGTGGAAATGGGCCGCTCTGACATATCAGGCATCTTCAGTCGCTTGTAGGCGGTCCCACCCGCCCCACCTACTTCTTTCCGACTGAGCGGCTGCCTGTACTTCAGTTTCTCACGCGATTTCGCGTAGAAAAGCAGGAGGTCGTACGTACCGGCGAGGAATTCGGACGTGGCTCCCGCTGTCTTGGTGAACGCGATCTGAGTGATAAAATTGCTCTGCCCGAAGACCTCGTCCAAGAGGGACCGCAGCAGGTGGCAGTTGTCCTGGCCGATTTGCACGAAGATCGATCCGGACTCGGCGAGGAGGTCGCGGGCGACGGTGAGCCGGTCGCGGAGGTAGGAGAGGTAGGAGTGGATGCCGTCGCGCCAGGTGTCGCGGAAGGCTTTGACCTGCTCGGGCTCGCGGGTGATGTGGCCGGCGTTGCCGTCCTTGACATCGCGGCTGGTGGTGGACCACTGGAAGTTGGAATTGAACCGGATGCCGTAGGGCGGGTCGAGGTAGATGCACTGGACCTGGCCGCGCAGGCCCTCGCGGTCAGCCAGGGAGGCCATCACCTGGAGGGAGTCGCCGAGGATCATGCGGTTGGACCAGTTCTGGTCGTGGCGGTAGAACTCGGTGCGGTCGGCCCCCTCGGGCATGCCGTTGAAATCGGCGAAGAGGTCGAGCTGTTCGGAGTGGCTGCTGGCCTGCGCCTTCTGAATGGCCTCGGACTCGCGCAGGAGATCGTCGATGAGCGCCTTGGGATGGACCTTCTCCTGGATGTAAAGGGGCGGGGCCGGGACGACGAGATCGGCCCCGTCCTGGGCGTCCTTGCCGCGCCAGACGAGCTGGGGGTCGAGGTCCGGATTGCGCGGGTAGCGGAGAGTGGTGGGCTCCTTCTGCCCGGCGTCGAGCACGGCCTGGTGCTCGGCGGTGGGGATGTTCTTCCGCGAGGCCCCGGCGTGGCGGAGGGTCTCGACCGCTTTGGGAGGCTTCTTTTTGGAAGGCATAAGGTTGAAGTATGAAGGATGAAGGGGGGAGGGGGAAGGGAGAAGGATGAAGGGTGAGGGATGAAGGGTGAAGGGTTAGGGGGGAGGCTTGCGGGCGTTGGATTTGGCTCGTTTGGAGATGGTGGTGAGGATGGCGAGGAGCTGGTGGCACTCGTCGAGGAGGGAGGCGAGCTTGGGCGGGGGGACGGTGCCGGATTCGGAGAGGGTAGCCGTGGCCAGGGAAGCACGCCTGCTGCGACCCCTCCGGGGTCGGACGGGGGAAGGACGCGGGTTCCGGGGGTGAGCGAAGCGACACCCCCGGACCTCGTGCCCCAATCCAGGATCGACCCCGGAGGGGTCGCAGCAGGTCGGGTCGGCAGGCTGGGTCTCCGTTTGGAGGGCGGGAGTCTGACTCCCGCTCTGGAAAGCGGAACTCGAAGTTCCGCACTCCCAAAAGGCGGCTTCCCATCGGACCGTGGACGTGGCAGCATGGCTGTGGACTGGGAAATCCTGGTCGGCAGGCATCCTTGGGCAACCGGGGGTGCCTGTTTGCGTCAGGGGAGCTGGCGTCACGGCCAGACCGGGCGTGGGGTTCATGGCGCCTCCTCCAGGTCGCGGGCGAGGGCGTCGGAGATCTGCCGGGCGGTGGGGAGCTTGCCCCGGAACTCGGCGGGCAGGCGGGACTGGAGCTGGTACTCGGCCACGCCGATGGGGTTCCGCTTGGTGCGCAAGGCGTACTCCACCTCGATATCGTCCTTCTCCGCGCAGAGAATGATCCCGATGGAGGGCTGGTCGTCGGGGCCCCGCTCCAGGTCGTTGAGCAGGTTCAGGTAGAAGTCCATCTTACCCGCGTGCTCGGGTTCGAAGGATCCGACCTTGAGATCGAAGGCAACCAGGGCCTTGAGAAAGCGGTGGTAGAAGAGCAGGTCCACGAAATACTCCTTGCCGCCCACAGCCAGGCGGTGCTGTCGGCCGACAAAGCAGAATCCGTAGCCGAGCTCGAGGAGGAAGGCCTGGAGGCTGGACACGAGGCGGTCCTCCAGTTCCCGCTCCCTGACGGCCCGGGAGATGCCGAGGAACTCGAGGTTGTACCGGCTCTTCATCATCTCGTCGGCCTGCTCGGCCATGTGCTCGGGCAGGGCCAGGCCAAAATTGTGGGCCTTCTTCTCCACCATCGCCCGTTCGAAGGCCCCAGCCTTGATCTGGTTGAGCAGGACGTTTCTGGACCATCCGAAACGTGCGGTGGCCTGGAGGTAGTAGAGGCGGGCAGCCGGACCCCGCACCTTCTTGATCAGTTCGATATGGTGGCCCCAGGGAACGTCGGCCACCATGGATCGCACAACATCGGATCCATCTGCGCGCCCTCCGGGAACTGCGGTGACCCCTCGTTTCGCCTCGTTGCTGAGTTCTGGAACAGGCTGTTCCAGAAATGCTCCAGTCGCATCCCCGATTTCTGGAACAGCCTGTTCCAGAAACTCCGGCGCGCAGTATTCGGCGTAGAACTGCCTCATACGCCACAAGTTATCGGCGGAAAGCCCCCGCATTCCGGGGAACTCGGTCCGAAGGTCGGCGGCGAGTCGCTCGACCACGCTGTCGCCCCAGCGGGCCTGGTTCTGCTTCTCCACGATGGCCTGGCCAATGTCCCAGTAGAGCAGGATCAGGTCGCGATTCACGGCCCGCACGGCGGAGACCCGGGCCTGGACAATCCGCTCCTTGAGTCCGGCCAGAAAAGCCGGATATCCGTCGGGCAGGCGCCCACGAGCGACCTTTCCCTCCCGTTTGCCTCCGGAGGTCACGACACGCTCCCCGCCGAGGCCGGAACCCGATCCTCGACCATCGCCTCGAACGCCTGGGCGGCCTTGGCGGCGAAGTCGGACTCGATCTCGTACAGCTCGGTGAGCTCGGCGAAGTCCCAGCGGCCCAGGCTGCCGAGGTTGTTCACCCCGGGAACCCAGGTGGTCTCCATGGTGGACTTCTTCTCCTTGGCGTCCTCGCCCCGGTAGCCCTTGATTTCGACCACGAGGTTGAGGGGATCGTCGGCCCCCCGCCCGTCGTCCACCCGCACGATGAAGTCGGGCCGGTACATCCGGGTCTCGGACCCGTAGCGATAGGGCACCTCGAAGCCGAGCCCGTGGTTCTTGGTGTAGGCGAGCACGCGGGGATGGGCCTCGGCCACGCGGCAGAACTCGGCCTCCCACCCGCTGTCATAGACCACCCAGTTGACATGGTTGCGGGGCGGCGGCCCCCGGGTGTCCCAGCGGTCCTCCCGGGAGGTGCTGAACCGCACATGGGCGGTTGAGCCCTGCGGGTTGTAGGGGTCGAGCAGGGCGCGGATGGGGCGGGTGTCGCGCATGGCCCGGGTGATGCCGGCCACGATCCGGTTGCAGGCGATGTCGGCCAGCTCCTGGTACATCAGCAGCGCGGGGTAGGTGTCGCCCCGGCACTCCAGGCAGGTGTCGAGCCACTGGCGGACCACCCGCTTGAGCTTGCCGAACAGGTGCAGCTCGGGCTCCTCGCCGGGATCGCGGAACTTGGTGGTGAGCAGACGGTGGGTCAGGTTGTACACCAGCGTGGAGGGGCGCACGTCCCTGAGGTGCTCGACGGTCAGGATCTCCGACCGGCCGATGATGGCGGCGTTCTCGTTGCGGGTGGGGCCGACCACATCGGGGGTCAGCTCGAACACGGAGTCGTCGTTGAACGCGGCCAGGATCTCGTCCTCGGGCAGCTCGACCCGGTAGCCCTCGACCCTCGGGAACCGGATCTCCAGATGGTCGCGCTCCGGGCGCACGGCCCGGACCTGCACGGTCTCGCGGGGCGGCTGCACCGGCGCCACCACCGGCTTGGCGGTGAAGTCGAACGGGATGCCGAAGATGTCGGCGTACTCGGCGTCGAACCGGCCTTCGGGGTTGAGGTCGTAGGACTGGCGGCGGAGGGCCCGGCCGATGACCTGCTCGCACAGGAGCTGGGTGCCGAAGGCCCGGATGCCCAGGATGTGGGTGACATTGCTGGCGTCCCAGCCCTCGGTGAGCATGGACACCGAGACCACGCAGCGGATGCCCGCGCCGAGCTGTCCCGGCTTGCCCACGGTGTTCATGACCTCGCGGAGGAGATCCTGGTCGGTGATGGTCTCGCCGGCGCGGCTGTCGCCGGTGCGCTCGATGATCTCGCGGCGGAACCGCTCGATCTCGTCGGCGGCCATGGCCCGGAACTTGGGGTCGAGGGCGTCGCCGGCCTCGAGCTGCGCGGAGTCGATGAGGAGGGTGCGGGGCCGGGCCAGCGGCTGGCTGTGCTCGTCGAAGTTCCGGAACAGGGACAGGCGGCCGTTCTCGATGACGGACGTTCCGTCGGGATGGGTGCGCTGGAACCCGGAGACGTAGTCGTACACCAGCTTGGAGATGGACGTGTTCTGACACACCACGATGAAGCAGGGCGGGGTCGGGATGTCCTTCGCCTCCCAGGCCCGGTAGGTCTTCTCGTAATGGCCGTACAGCGCCTCGAAGGCGGTGAGCAGCTTGGTGGGGAGCTTGAGGGGATCGAGGTCGCCGCCCTTGCCCCGTCTCTTCCTGGGCATGTCCTTGCGGATGTTCTCCCAGAGATTCCGGTACATCGGCATCTCGTCGCCGGGGATGTTCTCGGCCACGGGCACCCGGGGCAGCTTGACGATGCCGCACTCGATGGCGTCCATCAGCGAGAAGTCGCAGACGGTCCAGGGGAACAGCGATCCCTCGCTGTAGCCGGACCCGCGCAGGAAGAACGGCGTGGCCGAGAGATCGAACACGCGGGCCAGCCCCAGCTTGCGGCCCGCCGCCTCCAGCCCGGAGATCCACAGCCGCGCGGCCTCGGTGTTCTTCTTGGCCTCGGCCTTCTCGTCGCCTTTGAGCGTGGCCTCCTCGTCCGTGCCCGGCTTGGCCCGGTAGCAGTGGTGGGCCTCGTCGTTGAGGACCAGAATACGCTTCATGCCCATCAGCTCGGGCATCACCCGCTGAAGCATCTGGCCCTCGGTCTCGGTGGTGGCGAGTTCCGGGCCGGTCCGGCCCCGGAGCAGGGCCCGTCCCCCGGCGGACAGATCCAGCCGCTCCCGCAGCTTGAAGGCATGGTAGTTGGTGATGACGATCCGCGCCCGCTGGAGATCCTCCACCAGATCGTAGGGTACCAGCTCGCGCTCCTTGTAGTAGCTGTCCGGATCGTGGGGCTGGAGCACGCGCAGACGGTCCCGGATCGTGATGCCGGGCGTGACCACCAGGAACCCCCGCGTGAACAGGCGGCTCCCCGGATGGCGGTTGGCGTTGAGCGTCTGCCAGGCGATGAGCATGGCCATGACCGTGGTCTTGCCCGCCCCGGTGGCCAGCTTCAGGGCGACCCGGGGGATGCCGGGGTTGGCCTCCTCGCCCGCCCGGGCCAGGAAGTCGAGCAGCCGCCTCCCGAACTGGTGCTGCGGCGCGACCTCGGTCAGCCAGATGGCCGTCTCCACCGCCTCGATCTGACAGAAGAACGGCCGGATGCCCGCGAACGCGTGGTGCCGCCAGTGCTGGAGCAGCCGGGCGGTCTCGGGCGTCACCTGCCACTGCGTCGGGTTCAGCCCGCGCCAGGTGGCCACATGCTGGCGGACCTCGTTGATCCGGGAGGTGAGGTCGTATTCCTGTTCCCGGGTCGAGAGCCCCCTGCCCTCATCGAACAGCATCTCCTGCTGCTTCGGAGACACCTTCCGGCCCTTCTTGGGCTTGGGGATGGGGGTGACGAACTCGGCCCGGCGGCGGGTCTCCACGACCTTCTGGGTGGGCTGCCCCGCCGGGTCCAGCTCCCAATGTCGCCGGGGCGCTTCATACGGCGAATTCAGGATCGGTCGCTCGAAGAAGGCGTCGTTCACCGCGAGCCCCCCCGGCCGGGTGTCGGCCGCCGCAGGGACTCGGGCATCACGCATGCGCATCCTCGTGCCATGCGCGGCACTATGCACAAGCCGACGAGAGGAATCCAGCCCATCCGGCAGACACCGTGACCATGCCAGAACCGGGCGCCGCCATCCGCCTCGTCTAGAAATCCACCCGTTCCACGGCGGCCAGGGGCAGCGCGAATTCCCCGAGCGCGGGGTGGCTGAGGACGAGGTTCTCGCCCTCGGCCCGAAGGAGGCCCGCCTCGATCTGGCCTCCGCCTAGGATCCGGATCCGCGCCCGCCGGGTGTCCCGGGGAAGCCGGTGCGAAGGGACCGGGCCGGCGGGCGTGACGGCGGCGATCCGGGTCCAGGGGATCGACAGGTCGGTCGCATGGGCGGTGAACCGCACGGCGTCGGCGTCGGCGCCGGTCAGGGTTCCCGACAGGGTCCCCCCGTCCGCCAGCAGCAGCACATCGTGCTCCGGCACCGCATCGACCGAGGCCCCCGGGCGCAATCCCGACCATCGCCGCACCTCGACCTCATGGAACCGGTACTGCCCATGGCCCTGGGCCACCAGCGCCACATGGGCGCCCGTCGGCCATCCGGTCACCGGCACCGGCCAGGTCTGGCTCTGCACCTCCTGCCCGTCCACGAACAGCGTGACCTGCCGTTCGGGCTGGGCGACCCGGGCCTTGATCCGGACGGCCAGGGGGGCCCGGGTCAGGACACTCTGCGTGGACCAGCTCATGGCCCGGACCTGATTGCGGGGCAGACGCTGGATGGCCCGCATCCGGTTCCCTCCGATTTCCAGCCAGATTCCTTCGGCATTGGCGGCGCCGCCCGCCGTCAGCAGCCCGACCTGTACCTGCACGGGCTGGGTCTCCGCCCGCAACTCCCATTCCATCTCGTAGTAGGGAGGGAGATCGGCGCGGCGGGACACGCCCCCGGCCCCGGACGAGACCCATGCCCCATCCTCCACCGCGAACACCGGAGCGGAGGCCGCGTGCTCCCACCCTGCCCCCTCGTCCGCCATGTCCAGCAGAGGCTCGGGCCGGACCCGGGCCGACACGATGCGTCGCACGGCCTCGCGGCGGATGGCGAGCCGACCCGCGTACCAGGTGTCGAGGTGGAGATATTCCTCATCCAAGTCGTCGAACCGGCCGAACAGGTGGCCGAGCGGGCCCAGGTTGACCTCGTCCTCCGGCCCGGGCCCGGCCTGCACCGGCCGGGCCTTCGGACTGATCTGCGACAGGGCGCTCAGACGGACCCGCACGGGTTCCGCGTCGGGAAGGTGCCTCCACGCGAAGCGCACGGACTCGCCCTCCCCTTCGATCCAGGTTCCTAGGATGCGGTCGCCACCCCGGAAGACCAGGGCGTCTTCCGACGGACGGCTCTCCTGGGGATGCCTCGTCGAGTCCTCGGCGCGGAGACTCCCCGGGGCGAGGCCGACGGTCAGGACGAGGAGGAGGCGACGCATCATGCCCAGGCGGGCTCAGCACTGGATGACGTCAAACAGACAGAGGTCGAACTCCACCATCTGGGGCGGAGGAACTTCCGCCGGGCCGGAATCCGCCGGCGCGGCGGCGAACGGCTCGTCCCTGCGCCAGGGGGCGTCGAGGTTGAAGTCGATGCGCTCCACGGCGGCCAGGGGGATGGTGAACTCGCCAATCGCGGGGTGGTGGACGGTGAGGGTCTCGCCCTCCATGCGGCGGAGGTCGGCCATGAGGGCGCCCTTCCCCCAGAACGAGATGCGCACCCGGCGGGCCCGGTCCGGGAACTGGGGGGCACGCTTGTCGCCGGCGAGCTGGATGCTCTCGATGCGGTCCACCGGAATCTCCATGGTCGCGAAGGCGGTCTCGAAGCTGGCCCTGCCGTCCTCGATCCCGCCCAGAGTCCCGGACAGGGTGTCCTCGTTGACGAACCGGAGGAGATCCTGCCTGAGGTCCGGCTCCTCGGCCCGGGCGGCGGGGGGCTTGCCGTCCCAGACCGAGATCCGGGCGTCGGACAGCTCGAACCCGGCGGCGTTGGAGATGTTCAGCACCAGATGCCGGTGGCGCGGATTGAGGATATTGGCATCGAACGCCCACGTCTGGACCATCTGGCCGTCGACGGCGAAGCTCACCTGCCCCTGCGCCCGGTCCACCATGATATGCACCCGCTGCGACTGAGGGGTCATGACCCGCAGCCCCCGCGGCATGGAAGGCAGGTACTGCATCCTGCCCCGGGACCGGGTGGCCACGCGTGCCATCCCCTGCCGAAGCTCCACCCACACCCCGTCCCCCTGCTCGTTGGCCCGGTTGACCTGCAGCCCCAGCTGGAGCACGGACCGTCCGCTCCGCGACACGACGTCGAACTCGATCTGGTACTGCTCCGGAAACTCCAGACGCAAGGAGGCCATGCCGTTGTTCTGGGCGATCATCACCCCGCGCCGGAACGCGAACGGCGCCTCGCCTCCTTCGGCCTGGATCCAGCCGCTTCCCGTCCCCGGCCCCTCGTAGAGCACGCTGGCCACACGGCCACTGGGAATGACCCGGCTCACCACGCTCCGGTCGACCTCGATCCGTCCCCCGAACCAGGTCTCGACCACCGCCTTGTCGGCGGTGATGCCGACCAGATCCCCGGGCAGGAGATCGCCCCCGGCCAGCTCCAACTGGCCCTCGCGGTCCTTGCGTCCAGGGGCGGACCGGGCCTTCATCACGATGGAGGCGAGGCGGTCGGGGAGGAATTCGGCGGGCGCGGATCCATGGACGGGCCGGAACGAGAGGCCGTCGTCCTCGCCGAACCCCGACACCCATTCGCCGGACAGGCGGTCGCCGCCTTCGAAGAGCATCTGGTCGTGCCGGGGTCTCCCGTCGGTAGATCCGGCATCCGGCTCGGCATGGGCGGGAGGCCACACGCCGACGCCAAGGGCTAGGGCGACAAGGCCGGTCACGCTGATTCGATTCAAATCCATGGTCTGGGTTCTCCTTCGCTTGGGTTGGGGAGGCGACGGCGGATGATCCCGCGCGGGGTTCCGGGCATCTCCCCTTCGTTGACGATACGGTGATGGGCGCTGCCGGGATCCGTCGCATCGGTCCCGGTCTCCGGGGCCTGGCCATCCCAGTCCGAGATCCGCAGGTTCGAAAGCTCGAACCCCGCCGGGTTGAGGATGCGGAGGGTCAGATGCGGGCGACGCGGGTCGAGCGCTTCGGTTCCGACCGTCCAGGTCCGGACCATCCGGCCGTCAACGGCCAGACTCATCTGGCCCTCCGGGCGGTCCACCATGATGCGGATCTCCTGTGGCTGCGGTCCGGTCATCACCGGCACCCGCAGAATTCCGCCAAGGTAGCGCACTTGGCCCCGGTTCCGCCGGGCCACCCGCACCAGGCCCGGGCGGAGTTCCATCCAAACTCCGTCGACCGGATGTTCGTGGTGGCGGTGGATGTGCAGTGCGACTTCGAGCACCGCGAGGCCGGTCCGGGACAGGGCCTCGAACTCGACCTGGTACCGCTCGGGGAAGTCCAGACGGAGCGAGGCCGTGCCGTTGTTCTGGCCGACCATCGCCCCGCGCCGGAACGCGAATGGGGCGGCGTCCCCCTCGGTCATGATCCACCCATCGCCCTCCCCTGGGCCCTCGTACAGCACGCGGGCGCCAGATCCTGCCGGGTCAGCGCGGCCGATCGGACTTCGGTCCGCCTCGATACCGCCACCCACCCGCGCCGGCTGCCCGTTGGCCGAGCCGACAACCACCTGGGCCGGGGCCGTTCCTCCCGTGCCGCCAAGAACGACGGTCACGAGCCCGGTCAGGCTGATCTGTTTCCAATCCATCGCCTTGGTATCCTTTCCTGCGTGCCGGGCCGTCAATCGCAGCTCCTTCTCCCGGCCCCGGTCCAATTCCCGTATTCTACGCTAAACCACCCCCTGGGTCCAACCCTGCCCTTTGCCCCCCGATCCGGAGGATGCCCGCACGGCCCTATGTCAATCCGCTTGCTCTGCGCCGTGGGTTCCCGCATCAATATCGCGACAGACCCGCTGCCGGGCCGATCAGGAGCACATACCATGAGCGAGACCGCCGCGTCCGCGCACCGCTGGAAGTTCTACCGTGCCGGAGGGGTCGACCAGGTGGTCTTCCGCGACGGTCGCGATATCGCCGCTCTCCCCCACCTCGACCCCAAGCTCTGGCTGGCCCTGGCCATGCCGGTGTCGGGCACCGAGTTCGACCCGCGCACGGCCAAACTTCTCGACACCGACCAGGACGGCCGCATCCGGCCCCCGGAGATCCTGGCCGCCGTGGCCTGGGCGGAGAAGGCCTTCGTGGATCTCGGCGATCTCATGCCGGGCGGGGACCGCGTCCCCCTGGCCCGCATCCGCGATCCGGAGATCCTGGCCAGCGCCCGGCTGGTTCTCACCGCCCTGGGCAAGCCCGAGGCCGAGGCCATCTCGCTCGCCGATGTCTCCAGCCGGGAGAAGATCCTGGCGGGAACTCCGTTCAATGGCGACGGGATCCTTCCCCCCGAAGCCGTGGATGACCTTCGGCTGCGCGCGGTGGTGGAGCAGATCGTGGCTACGGTCGGGTTTGTCCAGGATCTGGGCGGCAAGCCCGGGGTCAGCCGTTCGCTGGTCGAAACCTTCTTCAAACAGGTCGAAGGCTGGGTGGCCTGGGCCGACCGGGCCGCATCCGATCCCGAGGTGCTGCCCCTCGGACGCGACCGCACCGCGGCGGCGGCGGCGGCGACCGGGAAGGTGGCCGGGAAGATCGAGGATTTCTTCGCCCGCTGCCGGCTGGCCGCATACGATCCCAGGGCGGCGGCGGTGATGAACCGCAGGGAGTCCGACTACGCCGCCGTGGCCCTGTCCGACCTCAAGACGGCCAGTCCCGAAGTCGCCGCCTTTCCGCTGGCCCTGATCGAGGCGGGCCGTCCCCTGCCCCTGGCCGAAGGCGTCAATCCCGCGTGGGCCGACGCCATCCGCGCGTTCGCCACCGATGCGGTGGCCCCGCTGCTGGGCGCATCCCGCGAGGCCCTTACGGAAACCGAATGGGCGGACCTCCGCAGGCGGCTGGCGCCGTACCGGGCGTGGGCCGACGCGAAGCCGGAGACGGCGGTGGAGAAGCTGGGCGGCGACCGGCTGCGGGAGCTGGCCGAGGGCGGCCTGAAGGCCGCGGTGCTCGATCTGGTCGCCCGTGACGAGGCCCAGGCCCCGGAGGTGGCGCGGCTGGCGGCGGTGGAGAAGCTGGTGCGAATCCAGGCCCACTTCTTTGCCCTGCTCTCCAACTTCGTCAACTTCAGCCGCTTCTACGCCCGCCAGGGGGCGGTCTTCCAGGCGGGCACCCTGTACCTCGACGCCCGGGCCTGCTCGCTCTGTCTGGAGGTCGCCGATCCCGCCAGGCACGCCCTGCTCGCCGGGCTGGCCAACGCCTACCTGGCCTATTGCGACCTCGCCCGGGGTGGCCTCAAGCGCAGCATCGTGGCGGTGATCACCGACGGCGACTCCGATAATCTCATGGTCGGACGCAACGGGGTCTTCTACGATTCGCAGGGCCGTGACTGGGACGCCACCATCACCCGGGTCGTGTCCAATCCGATCAGCGTCCGGGAAGCGTTCTGGCTGCCCTACAAGAAGCTGATCCGGATGATCGAGGAGCAGATCGCCAAGCGGGCCCTGGCCGCCGAGGCCGCCTCGTCGGCCAAGCTCGAGACCACGGCCACCGCCGTGGCCGCCGCCGATCTCGCCCCGCCTCCGCCCGCCACCCCGGCCCCGGCGCCGCCCCGCAAGATCGACCTCGGCACCATCGCCCTCATCGGCACCGCCATTGGCGGCGTCAGCGCCCTCGTCGGCGGATTCCTGCAGGCCCTGTTCGGACTGGGGATCTGGCTTCCTCTGGGTCTGCTCGGGGTGCTGCTCCTGATCTCCGGGCCCTCGATGCTCCTGGCCTCGCTCAAGCTCCGCGCCCGCAATCTCGGCCCCATCCTGGATGCCAGCGGGTGGGCCATCAACACGCGGGCCCGCCTCAACATCCCGTTCGGGGCCGCCCTCACCGAGCTGGCCAAGCTGCCCCCCGGCGCCGAACGCTCGCTCGACGACCCCTTCGCCGACAAGCGACGGCCGTGGAAGACGGTCACCGCCCTCCTGCTGGCCATCGTCGTCGGTGCGTTGTGGTGGAATGGCCGCCTTGACCGATGGCTGCACGAGGCGCTCCGCCGCCACCCGGCGGAAGTCCCGACCGAGGAGGCGCCCGCGGATCCCGAGACCCCGGCCGAAGCCCCTCCCGCCCCCGATCCGGTCGAGCCCGCCCCCTGACCCCCTCGCTCCCTTTCCCCTCCACAACCTGCTCCTCCCCTTACCCGGCCCCCGGCTCCGGCGGAAGCCAAAGCGGCGTGGCGGTCGGAAGACCTCCCTTCCCGCCGCAGTCCAAGGGGGGGGGCGCCCGGCCGACGGGCCTCCGGTCATGGACTGCGGTGGCATGGGTCCATCAAGGCCCGGAGTTCGCCACGAAACCTCCCGACCCATTAGGCCGCGTCGCCTCCTCGCCCCGTGCGACACCGCCTTGGCTTTCGACGGAAGCGGGGCCGGCCCGCCGTGCCATGGCATGTTGAGGATCCCCGTGCCCGCTGCCGCCCCTTCAGAGCTGGTCGGGGGGGGCGGTGGTTCCTGGGGCTTGTCCCCGTGCACGCCTCCGGCGCGACGCGGCCTGTGCGGAGCGAAGTCGGGTCAATCCTCGGTCTTCCACGCATCCCGCATCCCGCATCCCGTATCGCGCATCCCGCATCGCGCATCCCGTATCACGGATCCCGTATCACGCATCCCGCCTCCCGGCCGCCGCGCTTGCCATGCGGGGACGGGGCTTCCATAGTCGTCCCCGTCTAAGGAACGACCATGAACGAAACGCTCATCATGACCATCCTCGGCCCGGATCGCCCGGGCCTGGTCGAAGCCCTGTCCGCCCTGCTGGAGGCCCATGGCGGAAACTGGGAGGAAAGCCGGATGGCCCGGCTGGGCGGCCAGTTCGCCGGAGTTCTGGCCGCGTCCCTGCCCGTCCAATCCCTGGACGGTTTCGTCCAATCCCTGGACGGGCTGCGCCGGCAGGGGGTTCAGATCACCGCGCACCGCTCGGGGGACGCGCCCGCCGCGCCCGCCGTCGAGGCCCGGCTGGATCTGGTTACCCATGACCGGCCCGGCATCGTGCATCGCGTCACGGAGGCCCTGACCCGGCACGGGGTGAACGTGGAGCGGCTGGAGACGCGGGTGGCCAGCGCGCCCATGTCGGGCGAGGCCCTGTTCGAGGCCAAGGCCTGGCTCCGGGCCCCCACGGCCGCCGCCCTGGACGCGGCCCGGGCCGAACTGGAATCCCTGGCCGCCGGCCTGGTGGCCGACTTGGAGTTCAAGGATCCCCATGCCGACTGAGGCCAGCACGTCCGCCGCCTCCCGCTCCCCGCTGCTCGTCCTCCATCCGGACGACGACGTGGCGGTGCTGCGGGCCGACGCCCGGGTCGGCGCCGACCTGGGAGGGCTGGTGGCCTGTCAGGCCATTCCCGCCGGCCACAAGATCGCCCTCCGCGCCATCCCGGCGGACGCGCCGATCCGGAAGTACGGGCAGATCATCGGATTCGCCACCTCGGCCATCGCGGCCGGGGACCATGTGCATTCCCACAATCTGGCCATGCACGATTACCGGCGCGAGGCGCCCGTCGGCGGCGTCGCGCCGTTCATCCCGCATCCGGACCCCGGGGCCCGGACCTTTCCCGGCTTCCTCCGGGCGGGCGGGCGCGTGGGCACGCGCAACTACATCGCGGTGATCTCCAGCGTCAACTGCTCGGCCTCGACCTCCAAATTCGTGCTCCAGCATTTCCAGGATCCGAAATACCGTGCGGCCTACCCGAATGTGGACGGGGTGATCGCCCTCACCCACAAGTCCGGATGCTGCCAGCAGCCCGGGGAGCCCATGGACCTCCTGCGGAGGACGCTGGTCGGGGTGGCCCGGCATCCCAACGTGTACGGGTTCATCATGGTCGGCCTCGGCTGCGAGGGCATCCAGGTGCCCGAACTGTGGGCCGACAAGGGGCTGGCCAGTCCGGAGTCGGCCTATTTCGTGATCCAGGAGTCCGGGGGCATCCGCAAGACCGTGGACGCGGCGGCGGTGAAGGTCGAGGCGCTGATGGCCGAGGCCAACCGGGCCCGGCGCACGCCCCAGCCGGTGGGCCGGATCGTGCTCGGCGAACAGTGCGGGGGTTCCGACGCCCACAGCGGCATCACCGCCAACCCGGCGGTGGGGGTGGCGGGCGACGAGCTGATCCGCTGGGGCGGCTCGGCGGTGCTGGCCGAGACCCCCGAGATCTACGGGGCCGAGCATCTGCTTCGGGGCCGGGCGGTCTCGGAGGCCGTGGGGGACAAGCTCATGGCCTGCGTGCGCTGGTGGGAGGAGCATGCCCGTCTGCACGGGGCGA